>CANBTZ010000004.1 GCA_947372495.1 Comamonadaceae bacterium
AGAGCTACCGCCTGCAGTTCCGCCTGGCCCGCCGGTCCTTGCTGGAGTTGCTGAACGTGCAAAGCGAAGCCTTCGGCTACACATCGGCTGCCTTGCAAATGCAATACGACCAACGCTTGGCCCGCCTGCGCCTGGCCGCCGCCATGGGCCAACTGGCGCGTGCGGTGAAAGGTGAAAAGTGAAACATGCGCCTGTTCAAAGTCGAAGAAAGACATGACTGATGTAAAAACCAACCCGCTTGAAGCGGGCAAGCAGTCGCTGCAAAGCAGCCGGGCTTGGCTTCAGCCGACATTGCATGGGTCGCGGAAACGAGTTTTACCAAATGTAGGTATATTTTCAAATATACCTACATTTGGTAATATTCTGTGCATGAACACCCGACACCAAACCATTCTGGAACTTGCCAAACGCAAGGGCTTGTTGCGTCCGCGTGATTTGCAGGAAGTCAATTTGCCGCGCACGCATTTGGCCGAGCTGGTGGGGCTGGGTGAGTTGGTCAAAGTGAGCGATGGCATTTATGCCTGCGCAGACCGCACAGCAACGGCTGAGGATGCTTTGGCCGAGGTGGCTATCAGATACCCGAGTGCGGTGTTTTGTTTGTTGACGGCCATGCGCCTGCATGGGTTGACCACTCAGGCGCCTCACCAGGTGTGGGTCGTGGTGGATGTGAAAGCGCGTGCGCCTGTGATGGCATACCCCTCGCTGCGCGTGGTGCGCATGTCGGCTGCTGCATTGTCTGAAGGTGTGGCTCAGATCAGCCTGGATGGGGTGGTGCAAATTCCAGTCACATCGGTTGCCAAGACGGTGGTGGACGCGTTCAAGTACCGCAACAAAATTGGCTTGGATGTGGCGCTGGAGGCTTTGCGCGAAGCTTGGCAGTCCAAGCGCGTGACCATGGATGAGCTGTGGCATTTTGCGCAACTGTGTCGCGTGGCCAATGTGATGCGCCCGTATCTGGAAAGCCTGACATGACGGAGCCGAACATTGCCGCTTCTGTGCGCGCCAGGTTGTTGAGTCGAGCCAAGTCCGCAGGCACCGACTTTTCTTTGGTGCTGACACGTTATGCGCTTGAGCGGCTGCTTTTTCGTTTGAGTATTTCCAAAAGCAGAGACAATTTTTTGCTGAAAGGGGCGTTGCTTTTTGATCTCTGGTTTGATGTGCCATTCAGGCCCACGCGCGACATTGACTTGTTGGGTTTTGGTGTGGCCGAGACGGCTGAGGTTCATGCCACATTCGAAGAGTTTTGCCATTTGCAAGTGAATGATGGCGTGGTGTTTGATGCGAACTCGATCCAGGTGTCAGAGATTCGCAAAGAGGCTAATTACGCAGGTTTGCGTGTCACGTTGCTGGGGAAAATAGATGGTGCGCTTTGTCCTGTGCAAGTGGATGTGGGTTACGGCGATGCCGTGACCCCCGCGCCTGAATTGGCCGATTACCCGGTCTTTTTTGAGGAGTTTGGTCAGCCGCGTTTGCGGGTTTATCCGCGCTACACCGTGGTCGCCGAAAAATTGGAAGCCATCATTTCATTGGGCATGGTCAACACAAGATTGAAGGATTACTTTGATTTGTGGGTGATTTTGAACAAGACAGACATCGACACGCTTGTCTTGCAGGAGGCTGTAGTTGCCACGTTGAGCCGCCGTAACACTGCTGTGCCCCAATCGCTTCCGATGGGTTTGTCTGATGCCTTTGCACAAGATGCAGGCAAGGCAAGTCAATGGCGTGTGTTCAAAGAGAAAAACCGATTGAATGCACCTGAGCTGCCCGATGTGTTGCAAGACTTGCGCGCTCATTTGCAGTTTCTTTGGCTGCATTCTTTGCCGGCTGATGGGAAATAAAAAAGACATGACTGATGTAAAAACCAACCCGCTTGAAGCGGGCAAGCAGGCGCTGGAAAACGGTGACCTGGCCGCAGCTGAAGCAGCGCTGGCCCAGGCGGCAGTGCAATCGCCAGATTCGGCCGAGGTGGCTTTGTTGTGGGCGCAGTGCGCGGTGCGGCGGGGCGAGGTGCGCGCAGCGCGCGAACGCTTTGCTGCGTTGCTGCGGCAGCACCCTACGCATTTCAGGGGCTGGCTGGAGGCGGGTCATTTGTCGCGCCAGCTGGGCCGCCAGGCCGAGGTGATGCATTTCTACCGCATGGCCACGCAGGTGGCGCCCACGCATTGGGAAGGCTGGTTGACGTTGGCCGGAGCGCTGGAGGCCGCAGGCCAGTGGGACGAGGCTGCTGGGTGCTACCACCGCGCTTTGCCTTTGGCCACGCAAGCCCCCGATGGCGAGGCGGTGCCGGTCAGCCGCGTGCATGCCTTGATGGCCAAGAGCCGCCTGGAGCGGGGCGACGCGGCGCGGGCGCTGGAGTCGCTGCGCCAGGCGCTGGGCCTGATGCGGGTGGAAAAACCCGAGCCCGATGTGAACGTGACGTCCGCTTTGCAGATTGACCTGGGTGATGTGCTGATGCGTCTGGGCCTGACCGAAGCCGCACACCGCGCATTTGAGCGGGCTTCGGCCGCCACCAGCGAGGAGGTGCTCACGCGCCTGGCCATGCAGTCGTTCCACCACAACCTGTGGGAAGAAGCGCAAGCGGTGCTCAAACGCAATGTGGCGCTCCACCCGGGCAGCGCTTTGGCGCTGTGGAACCTGGCCCATTCTTATGTAGAGAGCTGGCAGATGGACGAGGCGCTGCAAACGCTGGCGCAGGCCGAAGCCATCGCGCCGCAGCCTGGGGCCAAGTCGATGCGCGCCTCGGTGGCGGGGCGTTTGGGCGATGCCGACCAGGCGCTTGCGCTGTACCGCGAGCTGGCGGAAGAAGAGGGCCCCGAGTCGGCCATGCGTTCGAGCGCGGCCATGAGCGCGCTCTACAGCGACAGCCTCACGGCACAAGAGGTGGCCGATTTGCACCGCAGCTTGTTTGCAGGCTGGGGCCAAGGTGCGCGGCCAGTGGCAGAGTTTGCCAATGCCCGCGAGCCGGGCAAGCGCATCAAACTGGGTTTGCTGAGTGCGGATTTTCACCACCAGCACCCGGTGAACATCTTCATGCAGCCGGTGCTGGCGCGGCTGGACAAGGCGCAGTTTGAGGTGACGATTTACAACGTGGGCGTGGCCCATGACGACCAGACGCAGCAGGCGCAACGCCGCGTGGACCACTGGGTGCAGGCCACCAGTTGGACGCCGGTGCAACTGGCGCGGCGCATGCGTGACGATGGCATCGATGTGCTGATCGACCTGGCTGGGCACACCTCGCACAACCGCTTGCTGATGCTGTCGCAGCGCGTCGCGCCGGTGCAGGTGTCGTTTTTGGGCTATCCGGGTTCGACCGGGGTGCCCAACATCGACTGGCTGTTGGCCGACCCGGTGGTGGTGCCGCCTGCGCACGATGCGCTCTGCACCGAGCGTGTGTACCGCTTGCCGAACACGGTGTTTTGCTACGCACCCGAGGCCGATTACCCCTACCCGGTTTATGGCCAGGCGCAGGCCCAGAGGCCACTGACCTTTGGCTCGTTCAACAACGTGCCCAAACTCACGCCACACACCATCGCTTTGTGGGCCAAAGTGTTGGCGCGGGTGCCGGGTTCTCGCTTGTTGCTCAAGGCGCCGAGTTTTCGCGACGAGTCGGCCATCCGCATCTTCCGCGAGCGCTTTGAGAAGCTGGGTGTGGATGCGAGTCGCATCGAGTTTCGCGGCCCGGTGGGCCTGGCCGACATGATGGCCGAGTACGCCGATGTGGACATCGCGCTGGACCCCGTGCCCTACAACGGCGGCACGACCACGCTGCAAGCCTTGTGGATGGGTGTGCCGGTGGTGGTCAAAGAAGGCCAAAACTTTGTCTCGCGCATGGGCGCGAGCTTCATGCGCGCCGCAGGGCTGCCCGATTGGGTGGCGGCAAGCGACGAGGCTTATGTGGACATTGCCGCCCGCATGGCCGCCGACCGGCAAGCGCTGCTGCAGCTCAAGTCTGGTTTGCGCACGCGTTTGCAGGCAGCCCCGGCTTGGGATGCGGACCGATATACCCGCGACATGGAGCACGCTTTGCGCGCCATGTGGACCGATTTTTGTGAACAACCTCGCGGCCAGGAGCACGCATGACGAACCACGATACAGAACAAGCTCAGGCTCGGCCTGAGTTGAAGACCGATCCGAACGACCCTTTGCTGTCGTGTCTGGCGCTGGCTGCGGCGCTGCTGGAGTGCCCGGTGCACTTGCCCACGCTGCGTGCGGGCTTTGCCACCGACGCCCACGGCCGTGTGTTGGCCGCGTCCTACCCCGACCTGGCGCACCGCCATGGCTTGGTGGCGGCTTGGTCGCGTGCGCCGATCGATCAGTTGCCCAGCTTTTCGTTGCCGGTCTTGGTGCCTTGCCACGATGGCCGGGTCTTTGTGCTGGTGCGTTTTGGCACGGGCGAGGAGCGCGGGCTGGTGCATGTGCTGTCTCCCGAGACGGGTTTGCAAGAGCGCAGCTTGAGCTTGCAAGAGCTGATGGCGTCGTCGACCGGCGAGTTGCTGCTGGTGCGCCGTGCGCCGGTGCGATCGGACCAGACGCTGGTGCCACTGCAGGGCGCAGCGTTCAGCTGGTTCTGGGGCACGCTGTGGCGCTTCAAGCACTTCTACATGGAGTCGATGCTGGCCACGGTGATTGCCAATGTGCTGACGCTGGCGAGCGTGTTTTTCACGATGAACGTGTACGACCGGGTGGTGCCCACGCAGGCCTATGCGTCGCTGTGGACGCTGGCCATTGGCACCACGGTGGCGGTGGTGTTGGAGTTTGGCATGCGCTGGCTCAAGGCGCGGCTGGTGGACTTGGGCGGCAAGAAGGCCGATCTGGCCATCAATGCGATGCTGCTGCGCGAGATCATGTCGATCCGGTTGGAGCATCGGCCGCAGTCGGTGGGCATTTTTGCCAGCTCGATGCGCGACTTTGAGGCGCTGCGTGATTTCTTTTCGTCGGCCTCGTTTGTGTTGCTGACCGATTTGCCTTTCATGCTGATGTTCATCGGGCTGATTTTTGTGATTGGCGGGCCGATTGGCTGGGTGTCGGTGTTGGCCGTGTTGGTGGTGCTGGCGGTGGGCTACCTGTCGCAACCGTCGCTGACCCAGGCCATGCGCGAGAACATGAAGGAGGCCGGAGACAAGCAAAGCGTGCTGGTCGAGTCTGTGCTGAACCTGGAGACGGTCAAGGCGTTCAATGCCGAGCCGTATTTGCAGCGGCGCTGGGAGAGCGCGAACGAAGCGGGTGCGGATTCGTACAAGCGCATCCGCAGCACCAGCAACCTGATGCTGGGCCTGACCTCATCGCTGGGCCAACTCATCACTGTGGGCATGGTGTTGATCGGGGTGTACCAGATCCATGCGAACAACCTGACGCAAGGCGGTTTGATCGCGGCGGTGATCTTGGCTGGGCGCGTGATCGGTCCGCTGGGCGGCGTGATGGCCTTGGCTTCGCGATTGCAGCAGGCGGTGACGTCACTGGAGACGCTCGATGGTTTGATGAAGCGCCCGCGTGACCGCGAGGCGGGCCGCCAGTATGTGGTGCCCGAGGCACCACCGGCCAAGCCAGGGGTGTCGGCCACGGCCGAGGTCTTGGGCCAGGCCGCGCCTGCTCAGCACACGCCTGCGTTGGTGTTTGACGAGCTGGAGTTTGCTTACCCGGGCGAGCACCGCGTGCCGGTGGTGCGCCGTTTGTCGATGAGCCTGAACGCGGGCAGCCGCACAGCCTTGCTCGGGCGCATTGGCAGTGGCAAGTCCACGCTGCTGCGCCTGGCGGCGGGCCTGTATGTGCCCAGTGCCGGTCAGGTGCGGGTGGGGGGCATAGAGTTGCAACAGCTCGAACCCACTGCACACCGCAGCCGCATCGGCTGGGTGGGCCAGGACCCCATGCTGTTCATGGGCACTTTGCGCGAGAACCTGACGCTGGCGGACGGCTGGATCACCGACCGCCGCATCGTGGAGGTGTTGCAGCAGCTGGAGCTGTACGGCATGGTGGCCTCGCACCCGCGTGGTCTGGACATGCCCTTGACCGAGGCCGGTGGCGGCCTGTCGGGTGGGCAGCGGCAGTTGCTGAGCATGGCGCGCATGATGCTGCGCGATCCGCAGCTGGTGTTTCTTGATGAACCCACGGCGAGCATGGACCAGAACACCGAAAACCGCGTGATTGCTGTGCTGCGCCAATGGCTGCAAGGCCGCACGGTGCTGCTGGCCACGCACCGGCCACAGCTCTTGGAGCTGGTGGACACGATTGCCGTCATCGACGCGGGGCGCTGTGTGATGCAGGGGCCGCGCGATGACATGCTCGAGCGCTTGTCGCGCGGGGTGAATGTGGCGCAGCAAGGGAGTCAGGCATGAGCTGGAACAAATTCAACAAGGGCCACGGCGTGGCGACGGTGGACGACGAGGAGCGCCGCGCCAGCAAACAGTTGCTGTGGCTGACGGGCATCACGCTGGTGGTGTTTTTGGGCTGGGCCGCGTTTTTTGATCTCGAAGAGATCACGCGTGGTCAGGGCCGGGTGATCCCGGCGAGCCGCGAGCAGGTGGTGCAGTCGCTGGACTCAGGCATCCTGCGTGAGATGAAGGTGCACGAAGGCCAGACGGTGGAGGCGGGCGAAGTCTTGCTGCTGCTCGACGATTCACGCGCTGGGCCGGTGTACCGTGAAGCCACAGAAAAGACTTTGGCATTGTCGGCGCAGGTGGCGCGGTTGCGGGCCGAAGCCTATGCCACGCCTTTGGTGTTTCCGAAAGAGGTGCGATCGGATGCGCAGCTGGTGCAACGCGAGCGGCAGGCCTACGACGCTCGCAAGCGTGCACTGGACGAACAGATCGTGGCCCTGAAAAATTCGCTCAAGGCGGTGCAGGCGTCACAGCAAGCCACGCAGCGCGAGCTGGACATGACCACGCCACTGGTCAAGCAGGGGGTGATCTCGGAGGTCGAGGTGCTCCGCTTGCAACGCCAGTTGTCTGACCTGAACCGCCAGCAGGCCGATCTGCAGGGGCAGATGGTCGAGCGGCGCAACCGCTACCTGACCGATGCCAATGCCGAGTTGGTGCGGCTCGATTCGGAGCTGTCGCAGACCCGCGAAAACGCTTTGGCGCGTGAGGATTCGCTCAAGCGCACGGTGGTGCGCTCGCCCATGAAGGGCGTGGTCAAGAACATCCAAGTGACGACTTTGGGTGGGGTGGTGCAGCCGGGTCAGAGCATCATGGAGATCGTGCCCACACAAGACGAGATGCTGGTGGAGGCCTATGTCAAACCGGCCGAGGTGGCTTTTTTGAAGGTGGGGCAAGCGGCCACCGTGAAGTTGACGGCCTATGACTTCAACAAGTACGGCGCGCTCGATGGGGTGCTGGAGCATTTGAGCCCCGACACGCTCAAGGACGAGCGCAACCGCCGCCAAGGCAGCTTGCCTGAGCTGGAAGAGGGTTACTACCGCATTCTGGTGCGCATCAAGGAAGGCACCCAGGTGCGCTCGGGCATGACGCTGTCGCCCATGCCGGGCATGACGGCGATGGTCGAGATCCGCACGGGGCACAAGTCGGTGCTGGAGTATTTGTTCAGGCCGCTGCAAAACGTGTCTCAGGCTTTGCGCGAGCGCTGAGGTGGATGGGTGGCCGGCACGCGCATGCGATGCCGGGCCACTCACCTCAAAAGTTCAAACGAATGCTGCTGTCTTGCACTTCGATGCCTTCGAGGTGCTTGCCCACGGTCTCGGGCACTTTGTAGACGGCGGTGCCGTCCAGCAGTTGCAGCACCGTGTCGTTGAGCGCACTGGCAACCTGTGCGGGCAGGGCCTTGTCTTCGCCTGTGGTCAGCTTCAGCAGTTTGACTTTGGCGATTTCAATGTCGCCTGTTTCTTTGTTCCACTGCGGCTGAAAGTCGATGCAAAAGTCACCGCTTTTCTGAACGAGTTTGCTGGACCATTTGCCGCACAACTCGATTTTCTGGCGCTCGCGGCTCAGTTGCAGCGTGGGGTTGTCCAGGCGGATGCTGTATTTTTCTTTGGGAAATTTTTTGCTCACGGCCGAGTCGATCAGCATTTTGGGGACACTCAAAGACAGGGCGTGGGCGCTTGTGCCGCTCAGGCACATCAGTGCCAGTGCACAGTGGAGCCATCGCAATACGGGTCGGGTTGAATTCATGGTGCGTGTACAAATTTCCCCAAGCGGGCGGTGTTTCGGGGCTTTGTCTGCCTAAGATGGGGCAGTTTATTGTTTTTTTGAAGTCTTGATGTCCCATTCTCCTCGCGGCCATGTTCATGTTGTCGATGACAACGCGGACATCCGTCTTCACTTGACCAACCTCTTGCGCCAGATGGGCTACTCGGTGTCACCATTTGACAGCGCGGATGCGTTTCTCCAGCAGCCGACGGACATCTTTCCTTCGGTCTTGGTTTTGGATGTGCGCATGCCCGGCATGTCGGGCGTTGAGCTGCAGGAGAAGATGAAGTCCTTGGGCCGTCAGACCCCCATCATTTTCATGAGCGGAGAGAGTCAATCGACTGAAATCATCCGTGCCATGAAGGGCGAGCCCATCGAATTTCTGTGGAAACCATTTCAGATCGAAGCCTTGATCGATGCGATTGACCGTGGTCTTTTGGTCGATGCACAAATGCGCAGTGATGGCCATCGCCATGAGGAGGTTCGCCGCAAAGTGGCCGGACTCAGTGCGCGCGAGCGCGAGGTGTTTGCGCTGATGCTGCATGGGCACAGCAACAAGGGCATATCGGACAAGTTGGACATCTTGCCCGACACCGTTAAAAAGCACCGAGCCCGCGTGCTGGAGAAGATGCAGGCGCTGCAGTTGCCCGATTTGATGGCCATGTGCCAGGGCTTGGACGTTCCCAGTTTGTTCAAGTGAGCCTGGCCACGGCCAGCACCGTTGCGGCTGAAAACGCAGAGTGAATGGCCAAAGAAAAAGCCTCAGCACGTGAATGCTGAGGCTTTACTTTTTTGGCTCCTCGACCTGGGCTCGAACCAGGGACCTACGGATTAACAGTCCGGCGCTCTACCGACTGAGCTATCGAGGAATAGCCGCAATTATAGCGTCACTTTTTGGCCATTCTCGAATGGGGCGCTGATTTTTTGAAAAATTTCAAGGCCCCATTCAAAAGCTGGTTCGCACCGTGATGCGGCCCGTGCGCGGAGCGCCTGGGTAGAGGTAGTAGTGGCTGAATTGTTTGGGTGATTCACGCCAGTAATGGTGGTCTGTCAGGTTGTCTACGGCCAGTGTCCATTCGGTGCGAACACCCTGCATGCGCGTGTCGTAATGCGCGGCCAAGTCGAGCGTGGTCCATGCGGGCAAGTTGAGGCTGCCGTCTTCGAGCACGCGGCGCGTGCCTTCGTGGTTCAAGCGCAGGCTGGTGCGCAGGCCAGGCACATCGGCCCAGCGGTATTGGGCCAGAGCCCGCAGCACCACATCGGGCACGTTGAGTGCGCGTTGGCCATTGACGCTGGTGTCGATGACGGCGTTTTCGCGTCGTGCGTTGATCCAGGTGCTGCTGGCGTGCAGCAACCAGGGGCCTTGTGAATAAGTGCCCCCCAGTTCGAGGCCACGGTTGTGGGTCTGCCCGTTCATTTGGCGCTGGCACGAGTTGTCGGCGCTGCATGTCCCAGAGTCACCCGATTGGGGACGCGTGATGTCAAACCAGGCCAGTTGCCAACGCACTGGGCCGGACTGTGTTTTGAGACCGAATTCCATTTGCTTGCTGCGCATGGCGGCCAGCGGCTGACCTGCGTTGCTGTATTGGGGCAAATTGGGCGCTGCATCGACTTCTACGCCTTCACCATAGCTGCCATAAGCCAAGGTGGCTGGCGTCCATTGGTGGGTCATGGCGACCCACGGGGTGGTGAAGCTGGGTGTCACGCGCACGGGGTTGCTGCCATCGGTGCTGACGCTGCTGCGGTCCATGCGGGTGTGGCGCAAGCCCAGCCACAGGCTGTTGCGTGCATCGAGGGTCACCCGGTCTTTGAGTGACAGCTCGGTGGTGTATTCACTGCGGTTGGTGTTGGCATAAACAGGGCTGGGGTCGGCGGTGCTGGTGAAGGGGGTGAACACAGAACCCGTGCCCGCCCAGTTGTAGGCATAGGGTTGGGTTGCAAGCACCATGCGGTAGCGCATCACGCTCACGGCCAGGTCGTGTGTCAGGCCCGCCCATGACGTTTGGCCCGCCACTTCCGTTTGCAGGGCATCGACTGTGCGGCGTTCGTTGTCGCTGCGGTAGTCGTACAGATCAAAACTGCCGTCGGCATAAAAGCGATCACAGTGGCCACCGCAGCCAAAAGCGTAGGCCAAGCGGTCATCGGTTTTGAGGCGTTGCGCGCCATAGGTGGTGGTCCACAGCCAGCCATTGGCCAGGTTCTGTTTGAAGCGGATGCTGCCTGTGTCGGCATGGAAGACGCCCGGCACCGCCCAGTTTTGCCAGGTCAGGTTGCGCGTGCCATTGACGACCGGGGGCAGATTGTTGCCCAACAGGCTGTAGGCGTTCACGCCCATTTGCTGGCGCTCGCTGCTCTCGAATTCCCATTCGAGTTTGCTGTCGGGCGTGATGCGCCAGTCCATGGCCAGGGCCACGAGTTGGCGGTGGCCCTGGGTGTTTTGGATGTAGGGGTTCAGGTCTTCGTAGGCTGCATTGAAGCGGTAGCCGAAATCCTTGTTCTCGCCAAAGCGGGCACCCAGGTCGAGGGAGATGCTGCTGCTTTTGCCGTTGCCGTAGCTGGCCGTGACGGCGCGGATGGTTTCGTCGTTGCCGGTGGGTGCGCGCTTGACCAGATAGTTGGCCAGGCCCCCCGGCGCGCTGGTGCCCGCCTGAATGCCGCTGGTGCCCTTGAACAACTCGATGCGCTCTTTGTTGTCCATCGGGATCATGGTCTCGGCCGAGATGGGCAGGCCTTCACGGCGGTAGTTGTAGCGGTTGTCCAGCGTGTAACCGCGCACGCTGAGCATGTCCCAGTAGGCGGGCGAGTTGTAGCTGTCGGTGACGCTGGCGTCCAGCCGCAGGGCGTCCGAGATGCGGGTGGCACCGATGTCGCGCAGCGTCTGGGCATCCACGCTGATGCCACTGAAGGGCGCTTTGGACAAGGGGGTGTCGCCAAAACCGCTGACCTGTTGGGGCGCGGGGCTGGTGATGACGACCTCGTTGCTGGCCTGCGACCAAGCGGTCGTGTTGGCCACGCAGAGTGTGACGGCCGCAGCGATGCGGCCCATGGGCATGGATGGCGAATGTGTTGCCATGACGTTTTCCTTAACGTTATGGCAGGTCGGCTGTCTGGGAACGTGGCACGCCTGAGGCGATGTGCTCATGGTGCGGTGTTCTTTGGAACGAGCTTCCCTGCGCGAGGATTACCTCAATCAGGTTCAAAGGGACTTTCTCAGTCGAAGACCTCACGGCCCTCAACACCCCCAGCGAATGCGCCGCAAAGCTGCGGCGCGGTGTGGATTCTATGCGATGCCCAGCCGCTGGTGCAGCAGGGTGGATGTGGTCGTGTACTGCAGCAGGGTCTTTTCGGCAGGGCGCAGCAGGGCCAGTGCGCCAAAGGCGGCCAGTGTCGCTTCGTGGAAGCCGCACAAGATCAGCTTCT
Source organism: Comamonadaceae bacterium (assembly GCA_947372495.1). Taxonomy (GTDB): domain Bacteria; phylum Pseudomonadota; class Gammaproteobacteria; order Burkholderiales; family Burkholderiaceae_C; genus Limnohabitans_A. The sequence continues at coordinate 11,559 of CANBTZ010000004.1, forward strand.
TTTTGCCGGGGTAGGTGTTGATGTCACCGACGGCAAAAATACCGGGTTCGGAAGTGCCGAAGTTTTCGGTGTTGACCACCAATTGCTTGCGTTCCATGGCCAGGCCCCATTGCGCTACGGGGCCCAGCTTGGGCGAGAGCCCCAGGCAGGTTTGCAGCACATCGAGCTGGAGCCATTCGGCCTCGCCCTGCGGGTTGAGCAGTTCGAGCGCTTGCAGGCGGCCCGCTTCGGCACGCAGGCCCGTGGGCTGGCCCGCCACAAAGCGCATGCGGCCAGCGGCGTAGGCTTCGCGCATCTGGGCAATCAGCGCGGGCGATGCGGTGAACTGGTCGCGCCGGTGCAGCAAGGTCACGCTGGCAGCCGCTTGCGGGCCTTGAATCGCGTCCAAGCAGGTTTGCAAGGCGGCGTCGCCGTCACCGGCCACCACGAGGTGCTGACCGGCCCAACGTGAGGCGTTGGGGTGTTCTGCAAAGACTTGGCTGCCGTCAAAAGCGCTCAAGCCATCGAGCACCAGGTGACGGGGTACAAATGCGCCCACGCCCGCTGCAATAAAGAGAGTGGTGGTGTGGAAGGTCTTGCCCGACACCGTTTGCACCTGCAGGCGCTGGTCGGGCAGGCGTTCAATTTGACTGATTTGTTGGCCCAGGTGCAGCGTGGCCTTGAAAGGCGCGATTTGTTGCTGCAAGCGTTCAACCAGCTCGCTGCCCGTGCAAAACGGGATGCCGGGGATGTCGTAAATCGGTTTGCCCGCGTACAGCTCGGCGCACTGGCCGCCCACATGGGGCAGGGCGTCGACCACATGGCAGTGAATGCCTTGCAGCCCCAACTGAAACACCTGGAACAGGCCCACGGGCCCAGCACCAATGACCAGCGCTTCGGTGTCGATCGGTTGTTTCATGGGTGGGGTGGTGAGGTGGGGGGCTCAAGAAAAATGGCCGAATGAATTCGGCCACTGTACAAAAGCTCAAAGCTTTTAACGAATCAGTTCAACGAGCTTGCCGCTCTTGTCTTTCCACTCGTCGGCGGTGGGCAGCGGGGCTTTGCGCTTGGTGATGCTTTTCCAGCCAGGCAACAAGGCCAGCTCGGCGTTGAGTTGGGTCATGTGCTGCTGGTCGGCGGGCAGATCTTCTTCGGCGTAGATCGCGTTGACCGGGCACTCGGGGATGCACACGGCGCAGTCGATGCACTCATCGGGGTCGATGGTCAAGAAGTTGGGGCCTTCGCGGAAGCAGTCCACGGGGCAAACGTCCACACAGTCGGTGTACTTGCACTGGATACAGGATTCGGAAACAACGTGGGTCATGATGGACTCGGAAAATGGGCTGGGCGGTGCACATGCAGCGCCAAACCCGTGATTTTAAAGGAGATCAGTTCACCAGCACGGCGCCTGAGGTCTTGTGGCTGGCCGTGTCCACCAACACCAGCGCGCCCAAGATGCGCGATTGGGCAAAGGGCAGGGTGACCAAAGGCTCTTGCAGGGCCAGGGTGACGTGGCCAATGGCGTTGGGCGCCAGCTCGGTGGCTTCTTCTTCGGCCAGGGTGTTCACGTTCAGGCGGTGCACCACGCGCTGCACCTTGACCTTGACCCAGCGGTGGCCGTGCAGCGCCCAATAGAGGCGCCCTGCCACCAGCGGCTCGTCGTCCATCCAGGCGATGGTGCTGCTCAGCTGGCGCAGGCCTTCAGGGGCACCTTCGGCTGCCAAGAGCCAATCGCCACGGGATACGTCCACCTCGCGGTCGAGCACGATGCCTGCGCTGTGGCCTGCGGCCTTGTTTTGCGGCTGGCGGGTGGCCGACAGCACTTGGGACACCACAGCAGTCTGCCCGCTGGGGAAGACCTTGATCGTTTGGCCCGGCTCGATGCTGCCCGTGGCCACGCGGCCCCAGAACACGCGGCGGCCTTGGGTGGTCACACCGGAGTCGTGGAACTTCTCGACCCACTGCACCGGGAAGCTGAAAGCCACATCGGTCTCGGCAGGCGTGACCGGCAGGTCTTCGAGGATGCTGAGCAGGCTGGGGCCGCTGTAGCCGCACCAGTCGGTTTGGTCGTTGTTCTCGGTGGTCACGACGTTCCAGCCCTTGAGCGCCGACACGGGCACCATGGCGGTGACGGTGATGCCCGCCTCTTGCGCGAACTTGTTCAAAGCGCCCGCGATGTTGTTGTAGGCCACGGTGGCATCGGCCACGGCGTCGAGCTTGTTGATGGCGAACACGACAGACGGCACGCGCAACATGTTCACCAGCAGCGAGTGGCGGCGGGTTTGCGGCAGCAGTTGCAGGTCGGGGTTGGCCCAGTCGAGCTTGATGGCGTCGACCAGCACCACGGCGGCGTCGGCACGCGATGCGGCCGTCACCATGTTGCGGGTGTACTGCTCGTGGCCGGGCGCGTCACCGATGATGAATTTGCGCGCTTCGGTGTTGAAGTAGCGGTAGGCCACGTCAATCGTGATGCCTTGCTCGCGCTCGGCTGACAGACCATCGGTCAACAAGGCCAGATCGGTTTCACCCGAGCGCTGCACGCCTGCCAAGTGGTCTTGCAGCACGGCCTTGGTGTCCACCAGCAGGCGGCCAATCAGTGTGCTCTTGCCGTCGTCGACCGAGCCGCAGGTGATGAATCGCAATGCGGTTTGCGTGTTGCTTTCTGTGGATGTGGCGGAAAAGTGTTGGTTGTTGCTCATGAATGTGTGCTCCCTGATCAGAAATAGCCGTCTTTTTTGCGCTTCTCCATCGAAGCCTCGGACGTCTTGTCGTCCATGCGGGTCGCGCCGCGCTCGCTCACATCGGCGGCCAGCGTCTCGATCACGATCTGCTCAGGCGTGGCCGCGGTGCTCTCGACCGGGCAGGTGCAGGTGATGTCGCCCACGGTGCGGAAACGCACGTCACGCACCACCACTTCTTCGCCGTCTTTGGGCGGTGTCAGCTCGGTCACTGGCACCAAGAGGCCCCGGCGGTCCACCACCTCGCGCTTGTGGGTGTAGTAAATCGAAGGCAGGGCGATTTTTTCGCGGGCGATGTATTGCCACACGTCCAGCTCGGTCCAGTTGCTGATCGGGAACACACGGAAGTGCTCGCCCGGCTGCAGTCGGGTGTTGAACAGCGTCCACAGCTCGGGGCGCTGCGCCTTGGGTTGCCACTGGCCAAAGCTGTCGCGGTGGCTAAAGATCCGTTCTTTGGCACGGGCTTTTTCTTCGTCGCGGCGGGCACCACCGATCAGTGCGTCAAAGCGGAATTCGTCAATGGCTTCAAGTAGCGTGACTGACTGGTGCACATTGCGGCTCTCGCCCGGGTGGGCCAGGCGCACGGTGCCTTTTTTCATGGAGTCTTCGACGCTGCGCACGATCAGCTCGGCACCCAGTTCCTTGGCACGCGAATCGCGGAAGTCGGTCACTTCGGTGAAGTTGTGCCCGGTGTCGATCATCAGCAGCGGGTAGGGGATGCGACCGGCACCAAAAGCTTTTTCGGCGCACTTGAGCATGACCAGCGAGTCTTTGCCGCCCGAAAACAGCAGGGTGGGACGCTCGAAGGCGGCGGCGACTTCGCGCAGGATGAAGATGGTTTCTTCTTCCAGCGCGTCCAGGTGGCTGTTGCTCAGGGTGTGCAACTCGGTTTGTGTCATGGCATTCATATGCGGTCTCAGGTTCGATGTGGGAGCGACGCCCTCGTCGCGATGGTTTTTGTGACCCTGTTGGGCAGCTTTCGCGACGGGGGCGTCGCTCCTACAGATACAGGAATCTCTGCGTTTAATTTTTGACGTGCAGTCCGCATTCTTTGGCCGCCTCGTCTTCCCACCACCAGCGCCCGGCGCGGAACTCCTCGCCCAGGCTGATGGCGCGGGTGCATGGCGCGCAGCCGATGCTGGGGAAAAATTGGTCGTGCAGAGGGTTGTAGTCCACTTGGTTCGTGGCGATGTAGTGCCACACGTCACCCCAGGTCCAGCGGGCCAGAGGGTTGAACTTGTACAGACCTTTGGTGGCCACTTCGCTCTCGTCGAGCAATGGCACCTCGGCACGGGCAGCAGATTGCTCTTGACGCAGACCGGTGATCCAGGCTTTTTGGCCTTTCAAGGCGCGGGCCAGCGGCTCCATCTTGCGCACGCCGCAGCAGGCTTTGCGCAGTTCCATCGACTTGAAAATCGCATCCTGTCCTTGGTCGCGCACGAACTGGATCACCGACTCCTGCACCGGGCGGTACACCACGATGGGCGCACGCGAATGCGCTTGGGTGCGCTCCAGCAGGGCCAGAGTTTCGGTGTGCAGCGCGCCGGTTTCCAGCACGAACACCGGAATGTCCAATTGCAGGCTGTTGATCAGGTGCGTGATCACCACATCTTCAGCACCCAAGCTGGAGGCCTGGGTCACAGGGGCGAACTCGGTCGCAGCGCGGCGCAGCAGCGCCTGGGTCTCGGCCAGCTTGGCGGCAAAGTCAGGGCTGGCGTTGGCGTTTTGCTCGGTGGCTTTGGCCGGAGCTTGGCGTGAAGAGATCAAGGAAGAAGTCATGTGGTGTAGGAGCCGCGCCCTCGCGGCGATGAAACAGAGGTGAATGACCGGAAGTTATCGCGACGGGGGCGTCGCTCCCACAGCAAAGTGCGGTTGCGTCTCCACGGCCGAGCCTTGGTAGAAGCCGGCATAGCGGTCCAGCTGGCGCTGGGCAGCGCTGGCGTCCACGCCGTCTTTGAGCACGGCCACGTCAAAGCCGGTGCGCTGCATCTGCACCAACTGGTCGATCAGCACATCGCCCGTGGCGCGCAACTCACCCGCAAAACGCAAGCGGCGGCGCAGCAAAAAGGCTTGGCTGTAGGCGCGGCCATCGGTGAAGGCCGGGAACTGCAGGTCGATGCGGGTGACGCCATTCAGGTCGAGCGTGCGTGGGTCCACGTCGTTCGCCAGTTCCAAGACGCCGGTTTTGTTGGAAGCTTGGTGTTCTTGTGAGGTGATGATGTTCATGGTCGTTTTTTTCTGCTGTAGGAGCGGCGCCCTCGCCGCGATTGGCTGTTCATCGCCGCGAGGGCGCGGCTCCTACTAGGGACTTCAGGCGGCGGTTTCCTCAGCGGGGTGGCGTGCCGCATTGGCGGCGGCCTTGAACGGGTCTTGACCCACGCGGCGCAGGGTCTCGATGAAGGCTTCTTGTTGGCCGTCCGAGGTGGCAGCGCGCAACTCTTTGTAGGTGTTCAAAATCGCTTCGATCACATCCGGCACTTCAAACGAAGAGAACGACGGGCCGACCACCTTGCCTGGCGTGGCCGCGCCGGACAGGTCTTTGCCGTCCGAGCCGCCCAGCGTGACCTGGTACCACTCCTTGCCGTCTTTATCGACCCCCAAAATGCCGATGTGGCCCGAGTGGTGGTGTCCACAAGAGTTGATGCAGCCGCTGATGTGGAAGTCGATGTGGCCCAGGTCTTCCAGTTCGTCCAGGTCTTGGTAGCGCTCGGTGATGGCGCTGGCCGTGGGGATGGAGCGGGCATTGGCCAGCGCGCAGTAGTCGCCGCCGGGGCAGGCGATCATGTCGGTCAGCAAACCGATGTTGGGCTGGGCCACACCCAGCGCTTGGGCTTCGCGCCACAGCGCGTGCAGCTGGTCCAGACGCACCCAGGGCAGCAGCAGGTTTTGGGTGTGCGAGACACGGGCTTCACCTGCGGAATATTTCTCGATCAGGGCAGCGGCTGCTTCGAGCTGTTCGGCGGTGGCGTCACCCGGGGCATAACCCGGGCGCTTGAAGGACAGCGACACGGCGCGCAGTTGCGGGTTGCGGTGCGGGCGCACGTTGCGCGCCAGCCAGCGGGCAAAGGCGGGGGTCTTGGCCGCTTCGATGCTGAGCGCCGCTTCGGCTTGGGCCAACCATTCGTCGGTGTTTTCAGGCAGGTGCAGCGCAGGGTCCACAAAACCGGCTTTCACGCGGTCGAGCTCGGCCTGCGGCAGGGTGTGCGGCGCGCCGTCGCGCTCTAAAATTTCGAGGAACTCGGTTTCGACTTCGTCAAAGTAGCGCTGGCCTTCGGCCTTGACCAAAATTTTGATGCGGGCTTTGTACTTGTTGTCGCGGCGGCCCCAACGGTTGTAGACACGCACCACGGCTTCGAGGTAGTTCATGATGTCTTGCCAAGGCAGGAACTCGCGGATCACCACACCGTTGACCGGGGTGCGGCCCATGCCGCCACCGACCAGCACCTTGAAGCCAACTTCACCGGCATCGTTCTTGATGACTTGCAGGCCCACATCGTGCCAGCCAATGGCGGCGCGGTCTTCGGTGGCACCCGTGATGGCGATCTTGAACTTGCGCGGCAGGTGCGCAAACTCGGGGTGCAGCGTGCTCCACTGGCGGATCAGCTCGGCGTACGGCCGGGGGTCCACCACTTCGTCCACCGCCACACCCGCCAGCTCGTCGGTGGTGGTGTTGCGGATGCAGTTGCCGCTGGTCTGGATGCCGTGCATGTTCACGGTGGCCAGCAACTCCATCACGTCGGCCGATTTGTCCAGTGGAATCCAGTTGAACTGCACGTTCTGGCGCGTGGTGAAGTGGCCGTAGTTGGTCGTCAGCTTGGGGGCCAGACCGGCAATTTTGTCTTGGGTGGCTTGGGCTTCGGCCAGCAGGGCGGCGTCGGGCGTGTCGTAGTCGCGGGCGATTTGGGCCAGCACCTTGATCTGGGCCGCGTTGATCTCGCCATAAGGCACGGCCACGCGCAGCATGGGCGCGTAGCGCTGCACATACCAGCCGTTTTGCAGACGCAGGGGGCGAAACTGGTCTTCGGTCAGTTGACCCGTCTGCCAACGACCCAGTTGGTCGCGGAACTCTGCAGCGCGGGCGCGCACAAAGGCTTTGTCGAATTCGGTGTACTGGTACATGGCAACAGCTGTAAAAAATCAGATCAGAACGAGTTTGGTGCCCGCCCATGCCAGCAGCACGGACAGCAGCGAGCGGATCACGCGGTCAGGCGTGTGGTGTGTCAGGCGCGAGCCCAGCCAGATGCCGGGGATCGACCCGGCCAGCAGCTTGGCCAGCAAGGGCCAGTCCACCGAGCCGAGCGACGCATGGCCCAGGCCCGCCACCAGGGTCAGGGGCACGGCATAAGCGATGTCCGCCGCCACGATGCGCGGCAAAGGCAGCAGAGGATACAGCACCATCAGCACCGTCACGCCAATGGCGCCCGCGCCCACGGAGGTGAGGGTGACCAAGGTGCCGATCAGGGCGCCAAACAGCAGCGGCAGGCTCCAGTGACGGGGTGTGCTGGCGAGGGCTTCGTCCTCTGGCGCCAGTTGACGGGGCACTTGTTTGCCGCGCACGGCCTTGTAGAGCATGGCGGCAGCAGTCAGCAGCAGGGCCGCGCCCAAGGTGGTGGTCATCAGGGCCTGCACTTTGGGGTCGGCCGGGCCCACCCAGCGCAAGACGCCAAGGGTGACGAGGCAAGCCGGAATGCTGCCCGCGCTGAGCAAACCCACCACGCGCCAGGGCACGATGCGCTGGCGGGCAAAGCTCACGGTACCGCCCAGCTTGGTGAAGGCCGCAAACAGCAGGTCGGTGCCCACCGCCATGTAAGGCTTCACGCCAAAGAAAAAGATCAAGAGCGGCGTCATCAGCGACCCGCCACCCACCCCCGTCAGGCCCACGATGGTGCCGACAAAGAAACCTGCAAAGACATAGCCCAAATCAACCATGGGCAGGACTGTAAAGCCGCTTTATGCCAAAACAAACGATTTATTCGTTGTAGATATATTCCAAATGAGCATAAGAGGCCTTGGTGGCCCTCTGACTCGGCCCCTCAGCCCGGCAGTGGCTGGGTGCGTTCGGCCATGATGCGGGCCGATGGCTGCACGTTCATGCCCATCTGGAACAGGCCTGCGGCCAGGCCAATGGCCACCGCACCCTGCCAGGCCAGGTCGTAATTGCCCAGGCGGCTGTAAATCACCCCGCCGCCCCAGGCCCCGATGAAAGAGCCCACTTGGTGGCTGAAAAACGCCACCCCCGACAAGGTGGCCATGTAGCGCAGCCCGAACAAATGGATCACCAGGCCCGAGACCAGCGGCACTACGCCCAGCCACAGCGTGCCCATGGCGGCGGCAAACACCAAGGTGCTGGTGGGGGTGGGGGGTGTCAGAAAGTACACCGCAATGAAGATCGAGCGCAGCACATAAATGCCGCCCAGCAGCAGACGTTTGGAATACTGGCCACCCAGCCAGCCAAAAAGGTAAGAGCCCATGACGTTGAACAGGCCCACCAGCGCCAGTGCCGTGCTGCCCACGCTGGGGTCGATGCCGCAAATGTCCAAATAAGTGGGCAGGTGCGTGGTGATGAACACCAGTTGCAAGCCGCACACAAAAAACGCGATGGCCAGCACCAGGTAGCCCCGATGGCCCAAGGCCTCGCGAACGGCCTCGCCCACCGTTTGTTCTGCGCCCAGAGGCGCAGGCACCTCGATCTGGTCCGCCCGGCTGGCCATGAAAGCGGCGGGCACCATCACGGCCACCAGGCCCAGAAAGCCGATCAGAGCCGCTTGCCAGCCCGAGCTGCTGATCAAGTGCTGCGCCATCGGCGAGGCCAGGGTCAGCCCCAGCGAGCCCAGCGCCGACACCGAGCCCATGGCCATGCTGCGCTTGAGCGGTGAAACGGCTTTGGCCGTCACGCTCATGGCGATGTTGGACGCGGTGCAGGACAAGGCCAGGCCGACGCACAGGCCCATGCCCAGCGTCACGCTCCAGGCCGAGGTGGCTGTCAGCGCCAAAGCCAGGCCCAGGCCATAAACCACCACCCCCAGCAAGGTCACGGGCCGCGCGCCGTGCCGGTCGGCCAGGATGCCCACAAAAGGCTGGGTGGCCCCCCAGACGATGTTCTGGATGGCAATGGCCAGCGAAAAATCGGCCGCCGTGATGCCGATGTCGCGGATCATGTGCGGCTGCAAAAGGCCAAAGCTCTGCCGCATGCCCATGGCCAGGCTCAGCATCAATGCCGCACCGCCCATGATCAAGGCCACATGGAATCGGGACAAGTCGGTTTGTTTCATGCCCGCCATTATTGGCAATCGTGGCCCGAATGAGCGCCTGTGCGTGACACCCCGAGCCAGCGCACCGTGGGGCTGTCACGTTGGTGATAGAGTCTCGGCTTTTGGAGAGAACCATGCCTTTGCCAGCTTCCTTGCGCCAGCTCACATGGGCCGCTTTCATGACCTTGGCCTGCAGCCTGCAGGCGTCGGCCCAGACCCCCATCCGCATTGGCGAAATCAACAGTTATTCCGCCATCCCGCAGTTCACCCAGCCTTACAAACAAGGCTGGCAGCTGGCCGTCGAAGAAGTCAACGCCCAAGGCGGCTTGCTCGGCCGCAAGGTCGAAGTCATTGCCCGGGACGACGCGGGCAAGCCCGAAGAGGCTTTGCGTCACGCCATCGAGCTGACGTCCAAAGAAAAAGTCGACGTGCTGGCAGGCGGCTTTTTGTCCAATATCGGCTTGGCCCTGGCCGACCACGCCGTCAAGAACAAGCGCCTGTTTGTGGCCAGCGAGCCGCTGACCGACGCCATCGTTTGGGACAAAGGCAACCGCTACACCTTCCGCCTGCGCCCCAGCACCTACATGCAAGCGGCCATGTTGGTCGAAGAGGCGGTCAAGCTGCCCGCCAAGCGCTGGGCCACGATTGCGCCCAATTACGAATACGGCCAAAGCGCCGTGGCCAGCTTCAAGGAGCTGCTCAAAGCCAAACGCCCCGATGTGGAGTTCGTGAGCGAGCAGTGGCCCGCCCAGGGCAAGATCGACGCGGGCAGCACGCTGACGGCCACCATGGCCAGCAAACCCGATGCCATTTTCAACGTGACCTTTGGTGCCGACTTGGCCAAGCTGGTGCGCGAAGGCAACCAGCGCAATGTCTTCCCCAAGACGCCCGTGGTGTCGCTGCTGTCGGGCGAGCCCGAGTACCTGGAAGTGCTGAAAGACGAAACGCCCAAGGGCTGGATCGTGACCGGCTATCCCTGGGACCAGCTCGACAACAAAGAGCACGCCAGCTTTGCCGCCAACTACTACAAGAAGTTCAACGAGAACCCCAAGGTGGGCTCGGTGGTGGGCTATGCCACGATGCAGGCCATTTTTGCGGCCATCAAAAAGGCCAACTCCACCGACAACGAAAAGCTGGTCGCTGCCATGCGGGGCCTGAAGTTCAGCACGCCCTTTGGCCCAGCCGAGTTCCGCGCCTTGGACCACCAGTCCACCATGGGGGCGTATGTGGGCAAGCTCGACCAGCGCGGCGGCAAGGGCACCATGGTGCAGTGGCGCTATGCCGACGGCAAGAACTACCAGCCCACAGACGCTTATGTGAAATCACGCCGCCCAGCAGAAGCCATGAAATGAGACGAGGCCAAGCTCGTCCAGCGCTTCAATGCGCAGCCGGACCCCACGCGTTGGCCTGAGCGCTGACCCAATCGCTAGAAAACGGCAGCGGCCAATCGCTGGGCTTGGCCGAAGGGTCCAACAAGCAGCTTGCAGGCAGCGTATCGATGAGCGCTGAAAGAGGTCTTGACTGTCCTTGGGCCGTGCGTTGCATCACATGGCCGGGTGTGATTTGACTTGGGCTTTGCAGGCCAGCTGAGCCCAACAATTCCGCCAAAGCGTGCAGGGTGTTGGTGTGAAAGTGGAACACCCGCTCTGCCTTGTCGGTCACCACCACCGCGCGTTGGCGCACTGGATCTTGGGTGGCCACACCCGTAGGGCAATGGTCGGTGTGGCAGCTGCGCGATTGGATGCAGCCCAATGCAAACATGAAGCCCCGAGCCGCATTGCACCAGTCCGCACCCAGCGCCAGGCATTTGGTGATGTCAAAGGCAGAAATCACTTTGCCCGAAGCGCCGATTTTGATCCGCTCGCGCAGGCCAGCGCCCATCAAGCTGTTGTGCACCAGCCGCAGACCATCGCGCAGCGGCATGCCCATGTGGTCTGCAAACTCGATGGGCGCAGCCCCTGTACCACCCTCGCTGCCGTCAACCACCACAAAGTCCGGGGTTTGCCCAGTTTGGAGCATGGCTTTGACGATGGCAAACCATTCGGCCGGGTGACCCACACACAGCTTGATGCCCACTGGCTTGCCGCCCGACAGGTGCCGCAACTCTGAAACAAAGTTCAACAGCTCGGTGGGGGTGGAAAACGCCGAGTGACGGGCAGGAGACACGCAGTCCTGGCCCATGGGTACGCCACGCGCTTCGGCGATTTCTGCGCTGACTTTGGCTTTGGGCAGCACTCCGCCGTGGCCCGGCTTGGCGCCTTGTGAGAGTTTGACCTCGATCATCTTGACTTGGGGCGACTGGGCTTGCAGTGCAAAGCGCTCGGGGTCGAATCGCCCTTCGGGCGTGCGGCAGCCAAAGTAGCCCGAGGCGATCTGCCAGATCAGGTCCCCCCCGTGTTCACGGTGGTGAACTGAGATGCTGCCCTCGCCAGTGTCGTGGGCAAACCCGCCTTTGGCGGCCCCTTTGTTGAGGGCCTTGATTGCATTGGGAGACAAGGCGCCGAAGCTCATGCCAGAGATGTTCAACAGCGACATCGAATAAGGCTGGCTGCAGTTCGATCCACCCACCGTGATGCGAAGGGATGCCGGATCAATGTGTTCAGGTCGCATCGAGTGTGTGATCCATTCGGTGCCCGGGTGGTACATGTCCTTGATGCTGCCAAAGCCGCGCTTGTCGTTTTGCTCTTTGGATCGGGCATAGACCATGGCCCGCTGGTTGCGCGAAAAGGGGATTTTTTGTTCATCGTCCTCGATGAAATACTGCCGAATTTCAGGGCGGATGTATTCAAGGGCGTAGCGCAGTCTTCCTGTGACTGGGTAGTTCCTGCGCACTGCTTGTTTTGTCTGCAAAACATCCTGAACCCCCAGGCCAAAGAGTCCCCAAAGGACCAACGATGCAGGCATGGACACCGGCCACAGCAGTGCCGCCGCTGGTGCGGTGACAAGCCAAGGGGTGAATCTGACGATGCTGTGCATGGGCGGGTCTCCTGGCCAAAATTGACCTTCATCATGTCATGGGGTCGGTGTTTTGCCAAATTTGTCAAATTGCTGCATGGGCTGCGGATCGGCCAAAATGGGGTCATCGAATCAACGCAAGAGGCCGTCATGAGGCGCATGGGGTGGATTTTTCGTTCGGGATGCGTGCTCGCATCCCTGCTGGTCTGGGGCCATGTGTCGGCCCAAGAGCCATTGGCACCGGGCCAGACCAGCGTGCCCGTGGCCAAAGGCGCGGCCTATGTCGGCGTCATGCAATTGCATGTGGATGCCACCGATCTGGACCACCGCATCTTCCGCGTTCAGCAAACCCTGCCCGTTGTGCCCGGGCCTTTGACGCTCCAGTACCCGCGATTTTTGCCTGGCACGCACGGGCCTTATGGCGAGATCGAGCGCTTGGCTGGTTTGCAAATACAGGCCCATGGGCAGCGCATGGATTGGCAGCGAGACACGGTGGATCCTCACCAATTTCACGTTCAAGTGCCTGTCGGGGTGTCTGAGCTGTCGGTGGCTTTCCAATTTTTGAGCGAGGTGCGAGGGCAGGGAGGGCGCGTCGTGATGACGCGTGAGATGCTCAACCTGCAGTGGATCAGCACTGTGCTGTACCCCGCCGGATTTGAGGCCATTGGCATCCCGGTGCAAGCGAGCGTGACCCTGCCCGAGGGCTGGCAGCTGGCTTCGGCGCTTCGGGTGTCTGAGCGCCAGGGCGACATCTGGCGGTTTGAAAAAACCTCGCTGGAGCGCTTGGCTGACTCGCCCATCTTTGCAGGCCAACACCACAAACAGATCGCGCTCGATCCTCAAGGTGCGGCCAAACCGGTGGTGCTGAACTTGTTTGCCGATGCCCCTGAGCAGCTGCAAGCCAGCGATGAGCAGATCGAAGCCCACCGTCAACTGGTCCAACAGACCGACAAGCTGATGGGCGCACGCCATTACCAACATTACGATTTTTTGCTGTCCTTGTCTGAACGCATGGGGGGCATCGGCTTGGAGCACCACGAAAGCAGTGAAAACGGGGTGCGCCCCGATTATTTCAAGAACTGGGGCAAATCGGTCGGTGCCCGCGAACTGCTGCCCCATGAGTACGTGCACTCGTGGAACGGCAAATTCCGCCGCCCCGCCGATTTGAAGACGTCGCATTTCAACGAACCGATGCGCAACAGCCTGCTGTGGTTGTACGAGGGGCAAACCCAGTATTGGGGTCGGGTGCTGGCCGCACGCAGTGGCCTGGTCACGCCCCAGCAGACCCGCGAGTTGATGGCCCGCACCGCAGCCGAATATTCATACCGAGCAGGCAAGCTCTGGCGCAACCTCCAAGACACCACCAACGAGGGCACCATGCGCATCGGGCGCAACGCGGCTTGGCGTGATTGGCAGCGCGGGGTGGACTACTACGACGAATCCACATTGATTTGGCTGGACGCCGACACCCTCATCCGTGAAAAAAGCCAGGGCATGCGGTCACTTGACGACTTTGCCCAACTCTTTTTTGGCGTGGCGCCAGGTCGCATCGAGCCACTCACTTACACCTTTGATGACATCGTGGCGACCCTCAACCGGGTTCAGCCACACGACTGGCGCGCCTTTTTGCGCGAGCGGCTCGACAGCCACGAATTGGCCGCGCCCCTCGACGGCTTGCGCCGCGCAGGATGGCGTCTGGACTGGTCAGAAACCGAAAGCGAATCGGCTCGCCATTCGGGTGGCCAAAACCGCAACGACGACTTTGCCTATTCGCTGGGTCTGTCGATCAAGCCCGATGGCCAGGTGCAGCAAGTGCGCTGGAGCAGCCCGGCGTTTGAAGCGGGCATGAGCCCGGCGCTCACGGTGGTGGCGGTGCAGGGCATGGCCTACAAGGCTGAGCGGCTGGCCGCAGCCATCACGGCCAACAAAGAGGGCAAGGCCCCCCTGCAGTTGCTGGTCAAAGAAGGCGAGCGCTACCGCACGCTGGTGCTGGACTACCGCTTGGGCCTGCGCTACCCCAAGCTGGTGCGCATCGACGGTGTGCCTGAAGGCCTGGACGCGGGTGTGCTCAAACCGCGTCCTTGAATCTGCCCGCGTCCCTGAGCCCGTCAGTCGGGCCGGCTTGAAACCGCAAAGCGCGCAGCGGCCAGGTGCTGCGCAAGCGTTGGTGCCAAAGGCAAAGGTTCGCCTTCAAGGTGCGCGGCGATCAGCTCGCCCGCCAGCACCGACAGGCTGATGCCCCGCGCCCCCATGCCCGCACAAATGTGCAGGCCCGGCCAGCGTTCGGCATCGAGCGCGCCCACCGCAGGCACGCGGTCGGGCAGCGTGCATCGCAAACCTGCCCATCCTTGGACCTGGTCCAGCGCAAAAGCGTTTTGCATGGGCTCGCTCAAGTGCGGCAGCAACGTGGCCAATCGAGCGTGGTTGGCGGCGTGGTCTTCGTCGCGCAGCAAGGCCTCTGTGCAAGACCGCTCGAAAGTCGAGCCCAGATACCAACCTGGCTCGCCAAGCGCGTTGGCCCCTTCACCCGGCAAGGGCACACCGGTGATGAAACTGCCGTGTCCGTTGACGGGGAAGGGCGGTAGCTGCCGCACGGCCTTGTCTGGCAGGGCAGACAGCGGCCCCATGCTGATCTGACCACGCAAGGGGTTCAAAGGCAGGGGGGCTTGCTCGGGCGAGAGGTCTTGCAGCAAGGCCCGCGTGTCGTAACCCCCTGCGATGACGAGCACGGGTGCCCGACCGAGTGCCTGGCCTTGGGCGTCAAGCGCCACCCAAAATGGGCCCTCGCGCACCACACGGGCCACATGGGTGTGCCAATGCACATCGGCGCCGCTCGCCTGCAATTGGGCGTGGGCCAAGGCGCGGGGCCGTAGCCAAGCCCCCAGGCTGTGCCACAACGCTTGGGCTTGCTCGGGCAAGCCTGCCTGGGCGATCAAGGCCTTGCCCGCAGGTGTGCTCCATTCGTGGCCGGACGCTGGCCAAGCCTCGCCGCTGGGCAGGCTGCGCTTGCCCTCGACCCGGTGCTCCAGCACGCCCGTGGGCGCCCAGTCCACGCCGTTCTTGAGCAGTTGCGTCGCACGCTGCACCGTGGCGCGCACCCCTGCTCGGGTGATGCGCGAGAGCACGTTGTCGTCGGGGGACACATGCGGTGCTGTGAGGCCTGCGGGCAAGCCAGAGGCCCCTGCACCGGGGGCCGCGCCAGCATCGAGCACTTGCACCTGCCAGCCGCGCTGCGCAAGGCTGTAGGCCGTGGCCGAGCCCGAGAGGCCCGCCCCCAAGACCAGCGCCTGGCGGGCCAGTCCGGTGGGGCGCTGCGCGCTGCGTTGTCGGCTGCGGGGTGTCCAATTCGGGGCAAACACGGCTTGCCATGGTTCGCCAGCGTCATTTGGTGGCTGAGCGTCAAAGCCGCACTGCTGCAGCGTCTGGTGTGCCTTGTCTGGCCGTGGTCCGGTCGTGAGCCGTGTGCCCGGCCTGCACAGGCGCGAGAGGGCCTTGAGGGTGTGCATCGCGGTGTCGTCGTCTGCGGGCCAATCGGTCAGTGTGATGTGGTCCACCGCCACGTCGATTTCGCGCAGCAGCTTGTCGCTGGGGCCGATGCACAGCGTCAGTTGCACATGATCGGCTTCAAACACCAGGCGGTGGACACCGGGCAGCAGTCCACGCCAGCCCAGTTCCAATTGGCTGACCAAGTCTTTGAGGGAAGGGTGCAGATCGCCCAGCTGGGCGATGTCGCTGGCGGCCAGTGCCTGGGGCGTCAGCAGGCTGAAAAACAGGCGTTGGGGCCGCTGGGGGTCATTCAGCCAGGCCTGCCAGCTGGCCAAAAAGTTCAGAACTTGACCCGAGCCGATGCCCAGCGCGTGCCAATGCCGCTGGCCTTGCCAGGCACCGGGCACGAATGCAGCGAGCACGCCTGGATCAGGCTTGCGGTGGGGGCACGTAGCCTTGGGCGGCATCGGCTCCCGCACCAAAGAAGTGGTTTTCCATTTGGCGGGCCAAGTATTGGCGGGCGCGCAGGTCGGCCAGGTTCAGGCGGTTTTCATTGACCAGCATGGTCTGGTGCTTGAGCCAATCGGCCCAGGCTTGTTTGCTCACGTTTTCCCAGATGCGTTTGCCCAGCTCGCCCGGGTAGGGCGCAAAGTCCAGACCCTCTGATTCGGTGCCGAGTTTGATGCATTGAACGGTGCGTGCCATGTGTGTGTTGCCTTTGGTGTCTTTATGAGCGCTGGTTATAGGGATATAAAATCTTCATATTTCCAGTTGTGTGCGAATCACAGGAAAATACAGCCCTGTCGCATGATGCGGCTGCCTTTTCAGTGGTCTCTCAGACCTCAACTGTAGCAATCTTCTGCATCCCCCTCGTGACCTGGGGTCTGATCCCCGTCCAACCTGCTTGACCCAAATGAGTGCTTTTCTTGAAGAACGCGTTTTGAGCGTTCACCACTGGACCGACCGCCTGTTCAGCTTCACCACCACCCGTGACCAGGCGCTGCGCTTTTCCAACGGCCACTTCACCATGATCGGTTTGCGCCAGGAGAACGGCAAACCGCTGCTGCGCGCCTATTCGATCGCCAGCGCCAACTACGAAGAGCACCTCGAATTTTTGAGCATCAAAGTGCCCGACGGCCCGCTGACCTCCAAGCTGCAACACATCCAGGTGGGCGACACCATCGTCGTGGGCCGCAAGCCCACGGGCACCTTGCTGTGCGACTACCTGCTGCCCGGCAAAAACCTGTACCTGATGTCCACCGGCACGGGTCTGGCCCCGTTCATGAGCATCATCCGCGACCCCGAAACCTATGAGCGTTTCGAGAAAGTCATCCTCGTGCACGGCGTGCGGCAGGTCAACGAGCTGGCCTACCACGACTACATCACCCAAGAGCTGCCCGCCAACGAGTTCTTGGGCGAGATGGTGACCAACCAGCTGCTGTACTACCCCACGGTGACCCGCGAGCCCTACAAAAACCAGGGCCGTTTGACCGACCTGATCGAAAACGGCAAGCTTTTTGCCGATCTGGGCCTGCCCGCGCTCAACCCTGAAACCGACCGCATCATGATTTGCGGCTCGCCCGCCATGCTGCGTGACTTGAAGCGCATTTGCGAGGAGCGCGGCCTCAAAGAAGGCAACACCAGCACCCCCGGTGCCTTTGTGATCGAGCGGGCTTTTGCCGACGCTTGACCCCATCCAAACCGGCCCCGGCCGGTTTTTTTGACGCAGTTGCAGGGTGGCTTTGATGACTTCCAATCCTGACTGGCGCGTCCATGTGTTGTGTGCACAGTGGTGCGGTGTCTGCCGCGACTACAGCGCCTTTGTAGAGCAGCAACAACGCCAAAGCCCAGCCCAGTGGGTCTGGGTCGACATCGAGGCCCAGAGCGACATGCTTGGCGATCTGGACATCGAAAACTTCCCGACCTTGCTCATCACACAAGGCGATGAACTGCGATTTTTGGGCACCGTCACGCCCCAGCCCGAGGTGGCCGAGCGCTTGCTGCAATCGCTGCTGGATGGCAACCGCTACCCCTTGAGCGACGCAGGCGATCTGGCCCCTGTGATTGCGGCCCTGAAACCGCTCTGAGCCGCTTGCGCTTTTTCTATAGATGATTTCGGCATTAACAAACTTAAAAACAGTAGTTTGAGTTTTAAAGAGTTGAACCCAGAATCCGCTCCATCGTCAAAAAGACGAAGCATTTCTGGAGTTCTTCATGACCACACACCGCCGTTTCACCCAACTCATCGCCAGCGCCGCTTTAGGCTTGTCTGCTTTGGCAGCCCATGCCCAGGTCAGCCTGCTCAACGTCTCGTACGACCCCACCCGCGAGCTGTACGTTGAGTTCAACCAGGCTTTCGCCAAGCAATGGAAAGCCAAGACCGGCCAAGACGTGGCCATCAAGCAGTCGCATGGCGGCTCGGGCAAACAGGCCCGCTCTATCATCGACGGCCTGGACGCCGATGTGGCCACGCTGGCGCTGGCCGGTGACACCGACGCGCTGTCCGAAGTGGGCAAGCTGATCCCCAAAGACTGGCAAAAGCGCTTGCCGCACAACAGCTCGCCTTACACCTCGACCATCATTTTGGTGGTGCGCGAAGGCAACCCCAAGGGCATCAAAGACTGGGACGATCTGATCAAGCCCGGCGTCAAAGTCATCACGCCCAACCCCAAGACCTCGGGCGGCGCCCGCTGGAACTACCTGGCCGCTTGGGAATTTGCCAAGCGCAAATTTGGCAGCGATGACAAGGCCAAAGATTTTGTGAAAAAGCTCTACGAGAACGTGCCCGTGCTCGACACCGGGGCCCGAGGTTCGACCATCACCTTTGCCCAGCGCAACCAGGGCGATGTGCTGATCGCCTGGGAAAACGAGGCCTACCTGCTCGAAAAAGAGTTCTCGGCCAAGTTCGACGTGGTCTACCCCTCGCTGTCCATCCTGGCCGAGCCTGCGGTCTCCATCGTCGACAAGAACGTCGACAAGAAAGGCACCCGCGCGGTGGCCCAGGCGTACCTGGAATACCTCTACACCGACGAAGGCCAGGACATTGCGGGCAAGAACTTCTACCGTCCCATCTCGGCCAAGGCCCAGGCCAAATACGCCAAGCAGTTCCCCAAGCTCAACCTGGTGACCATCGACAACGCTTTTGGCGGCTGGACCAAGGCCAGCAAAGACCACTTTGCCGATGGTGCAAGTTTTGACCAGATTTACACCAAGAAGTGATCACCCCCTGATAGGCATCTCTGGCCTTGCTTCAAAGCGATTCTGGCGGCTCTGCGTAGAGTCGCCAGCTCCATCCGCTGGGCAGGATGGTGCGATCGTCGGGGCCGGTGTGGGGTGGCCACAGTTCGACCACGCCCGCAAAGTGCAACTCTTGGGGATGAATCCAGGGGCTGATTTTGAGGTTGCGGTCGATCAAAACTTTGGGCTTGTCAGGCAATGCCAAAGACACGGCTCCAGCCGCTGCGGCGGGACCCACGATGATCTTGAACGTCCCACCCACGGCTTCTCGAGCCGATGCGTCCAGTTCCTTGGCCAATGCATGGCTGTCAAACATGCGCCAGCGGTGCGCTTCGTGGCTGGCGCAACACCCATAAAAAGAAGTTTGGTAGGACTGCAGCAAGAGCAGGCCCTGAATCAGGGCAAAGAGGCCGAGGGCGAGCCAGGTGAGCGGTGTGCAAATCCAGCGCTTGTGCAAGCTCAGCACAACCATCATGGGCGGCACGATCCAGATGGCGTAAGCGGTGCCCCATTGCATTTGCAAGTCCATGCCAGCCAGCAGGCCCAGCAGTGTGATGCACACAGGTGGGAGTACGCCCCAAATCAAGAGGAAGCGCTTGCCTGAAATGATGCTGGTGTCTTCAGTCGGGGGTGCTCGCTCAGGCTCGCTCAATGCCTTGAGGCTCAGCAAGAGGAGCAATGCGGGCAGGCAGCGGTTGAGCACCAAGTCCAACAGCCAAAGGCCACTGTGCAGGCGGTGGCTGAAGTTAACACCGCCTTCGAGGAAAGCGGGTCTGGATGTCTTCATGGCATACCGGATCGGGCTGTCGGCATAGTCTTGCTGCAATAGCCAAAGCAGGTGGGGCATGAAAATCACGGAGGCGGTTAGACATGCCAAACCTAGGCCACGCAAGTGATGGCGATTGCGCCAGGGTTGGAGTTGCCAGACCAGGCAAGCGCTGGGCGCAAGCACCAAGAGGTATTGGTATTTGCTGAGCATGCCCATGCCTGCCGCTGCGCCCAGACCTATCCACCAATGGGTTCGACCCGTGTTCAAGATCATCCACCAGCAGTGGGCACTCAAGCAAACGCACAACATCAGCAGGGTGTTGTGGTTGTAATAGTTGAGTCGGCCGTTGTAGAAGGTGATGCACAAACCTGCCAGCAGGGCGATGTAGGCGCTGGGTCGGCCTCAAATTTCTCGGATCAGGTTCCAGAAAATCAGAGCCGAAGTCAATGTGCAGGCCGCACCAAGTACGGCGGTGGTCAGTGCACTGTACCCACTCAAGCGCGCAGGCAGGGCCAGTAACCAGGTGGGCAGTGGTGGATGTTTGTAATACCCCCATTCAAGCGAGTGGCTCCAGACCAATTGTTCGATGCTGTCCATGGGAGGCGACAACGCGACCGTCACCAAAAGCCCAAGCCATACTGCACTGAACAGGCACACCAACACCATCACGCTGCGAACAGAGTCGATCGGCGTTTGAGCGATGGATGCGGCTTGCCATCCTTGGGTTCGGGTGGACCAGCTGCTTTTGATCAGGGATCTGCGAAAGGGCATTTAAATTATGGAAATTGTAGATTTAAGCAAGCCCCTGATTATCTTCTGTAAATGGAAAAGATGCAGTGCTTGTCTTATTGACTTGGCGGTGTGGCATGCGATGTCTTACCTTTCAGATCAATGTGCAGCGCTGGGCAAAACCCCTTGTGTCGCGCAAAACACCGACAAGCCGATGCGCGGCGTTCAGGCTGCGCGTCAGGACATTGAGCTGAAAGCCGCCCGGCGCTCGGCCGCTTTTTCCATCTGGCGGGCGATGTTGCCACAGACCAGGTCGCACAGTGCAAAGATGGATGGGTCGGCGATGCGGTAGTAGGCGCTGGTGCCTCGGCTTTCGCGCTCGACCAGGCCTTGCTGCGTCATCAGGGCCAGGTGGCGCGACACGTTGGGGGCGGTGAAGCCGCACATCTGGGCCAGCTCGCCCACATTGCGCTCGCCCGAGCGCAGGATGTTGAGGATCTGCAACCGAGTGGGTTCGGCCAGCACTTGGAAGTAGGCCGCGACTTCGATCAATGCGCCTTCGGGTAACTGTTCCATGGTTTGTGCTTTTCGTTGTTGCTTTTTTTATTGTATCATTTGATAATTAGCTAATCAGTTAAATAAGCAAATAGAGAAGGAAAAGACGATGAACCGCATCCCGATGCTGACCCTGGCCGCTTTGCTGTCCCTGTCTGTACAGGGCGTGGCCCTTGCCGCAGAGCCCGCCGCGCTGAAGGTGATCGCTGTGGAAAGCAGCTCCGGTCAGGTGGGCAACAGCCTGGACGGGGTGGTCGAAGCCGTGCGACAGACCACGCTGTCCACCCAGGTGGCGGGGGCGGTGGTGGCTTTGCATGTGAAAGCGGGCGACAAGGTCAGGGCAGGGCAGGAATTGCTGCGCATCGACGCACGCGCTGCGCAGCAGGGCGTGGTGGGGTCGAGCGCACAGGTGGAAGCCGCGCAAGCCAATCTGGCCGTGGCCAGCCAAGAGTTGGCGCGGCAAAAGCAGTTGCTGCAAAAACAATACATCAGCCAGGCCGCTTTTGAGCGCGCACAGGCGCAGTGGGACGCGGCCAAGGCGCAGGTGAAAGCGCTGCAGGCGCAGACGCAGGCGGCGCAAACCCAATCTGGCTTTTTCATCGTCAATGCGCCTTATGCGGGTGTGGTCAGCGAGGTGTCGGTCACCTTGGGCGACATGGCCATGCCCGGACGTGCCTTGGTGACGATGCACGACCCTTCGGCCCTGCGCGTTACGGCTGCGGTGCCGCAGGCCTTGCTGGCTGCGGTTCATGCGCAGCAAAAAGCGATTCGTTACGAGCTGCCGGGTGTGACGGGTTACGCCACACCACAAACCCCGCAGAAAGTGCAGGTGCTGCCCTCGGTGGACCCGGTTACGCACACTGGGCAAATTCGCCTGAGTTTGCCTGCAGGCATCGACGGACTGGCCCCCGGCTTGTTTGCTCGGGTGTGGCTGCCGATGGCGGGTACAGGCCAAGGGGCTACGGCGGGTGCCGAGCGCGTGTATTTGCCCACCAGCGCCATTGTGCGCCGCGCCGAAATGACGGGTGTGTATGTCGTCAATGCCAAAGGCCAGCCCAGCTTGCGCCAGGTTCGACTGGGGCAAACCTCGGGCGATCGGGTGGAAGTTTTGAGTGGCCTGCGCAAGGACGACAAAGTGGCCGCTGAGCCGCAGCTGGCGGGCGCTTTGCGCTGAAAGGGCTTGAACATGAACGAGCCAAAAAATCAAACTACGGCCTTGAGCATTTCGGGTCGCATTGCGGCCATGTTCCAGAGCGCGCAGATCACGCCGCTGCTGGCCCTGGTGGCTTTGCTGCTGGGCATTTTTGCGGTGATGGTCACGCCGCGTGAAGAGGAACCTCAGATCAACGTGACCATGGCCAATGTGCTGGTGCCTTTCCCGGGAGCGGCTGTACGCGATGTGGAGCAGATGGTGGCCATTCCGGCCGAGCAGGTGTTGTCAAAGATTGCGGGCGTGGAGCACGTGATGTCGGTCTCGCGCCCGGGTGTGGCGGTGCTGACGGTGCAGTTCAAGGTGGGCGTGCCGCGCACCGAGGCGCTGGTGCGCCTGCACGACACGATCCGCGACAACGCGGACTGGCTGCCCAAGGGCTTGGGCGTGATGGAGCCACTGATCAAACCCAAGGGCGTGGACGATGTGCCCATCGTGACGTTGACGCTGTTCAGCAAGGCCGATGACGCCAGCGCCTACAACCTGGAGCGCGTGGCGCACAGCATGGAGGCCGACCTCAAGCGCGTCAAAGGCACGCAGGATGTGCAGACGCTGGGCGGGCCGGACCGGGCGGTGCTGGTGCAAATCGAGCCCGAGCGCATGGCCGGGTTTGGTGTCACGGTGAGCGACCTGCGCATGGCGCTGCAGTCGGCCAACTCGGGGCTCCCTGTGGGCGAGCTGATCGCGGGCAACAAGAGCGTGAGCATTGAAGCCGGACCTTTCCTGTCACAAGCTGCCGATGTGGCCGACCTGGTGGTGGGTGTGCAAGGCGGCCGTGCGGTGTTCCTGAAAGACGTGGCCAAAGTGGAAGAAGGCCCCTTGCCCGCGACGCGTTATGTGACGCATGGGCTGGGCAAGGCCACAGGTGGCGGCGAGTACCCCGCGGTGACTTTGACCATCACCAAAAAGCCAGGCGAGAACGCCATCGACGTGGCCAACGCCGTGATGGACCGCGTGGCCGCGCTGCGTGGCACGGTGATCCCCCATGAAGTGCAGGTGGCCGAGACGCGCAACTACGGCGCCACAGCCAATGACAAGGCGCAAAAGCTGATCCAGAAACTGCTGTTCGCCACGGCCTCGGTGGTGGCGCTGGTGTTCATTGCGCTGGGCAAACGCGAGGCAGCCATTGTGGGCACGGCCGTCATCCTGACGCTCACGGTGACGTTGTTCGCCTCATGGGCTTGGGGCTTCACGCTCAACCGCGTGTCGCTGTTTGCGCTGATTTTTTCCATCGGCATTTTGGTGGACGACGCCATCGTGGTGGTGGAAAACATCCACCGCCACCAGCAGCTTTACCCAGGCAAGACCCTGGCCGAGATCATTCCCGGTGCGGTCGATGAAGTGGGTGGCCCCACGATTTTGGCCACGCTGACGGTGATCGCCGCGCTCTTGCCCATGGCGTTTGTGAGCGGTTTGATGGGCCCTTACATGAGCCCGATCCCGATCAACGCCAGCATGGGCATGGTGTTGTCATTGGCCATTGCTTTTGTGGTCACACCCTGGCTGGCTCGCATTTGGATGAAAGACTCGCACGCGCACGCAGCGGGTGAACACGCTGCGCCTGCTGGCTTGGCCGCCAAGCTGGGTCCCTTGTTTGAACGCGTGTTCGAGCCCTTGCTGCACCACGAGCAAGGTGGGCGCAACCGCAAGTTACTGGGCTTGGGCATCGCTGGATTGATCGCTTTTTCTCTGGTGCTGCCTGCGACCGGCCTCGTACTGCTCAAGATGCTGCCCTTCGACAACAAGTCGGAATTTCAGGTGGTGGTGGACATGCCTGCGGGCACGCCCGTGGAGGAAACAGCCGCCGTCATGCGCGAACTGGGTGCCCACTTGGCGCAACAGCCCGAGGTGACCGACTACCAAGCCTATGCAGGCACCTCGTCGCCCATCAACTTCAACGGCCTGGTGCGACAGTACTACCTGCGTGCAGGTGGCGAGGTGGGCGACATGCAGGTCAAGTTGGTGGACAAACACGATCGCAAAGACAAAAGCCACGCGATCGCCACACGCTTGCGGCCTGAGCTGCAGGCCATTGGCCAGCGCTTTGGCGCGAACGTCAAAGTGGTGGAAATGCCACCTGGCCCACCCGTGTTGGCACCCATCGTGGCCGAGATTTATGGGCCTGACGCCGAAGGTCGCCGTGGCGTGGCCAAAGCGGTGCGCGCCATCTTTGAGAAGACCGACAACGTGGTGGACGTGGACGACAGCAGCATTGCCGCCGCACCGCGCAAGCTGCTGCTGGTGGACCGCCGCAAAGCTGCGGCGCTGGGCATACCGCAGCAGGCCATCGTCACCACCTTGCGTGCGGGCTTGGCCGGAGAGGCCACGACCTACCTGCACGACGGCAGCAAGTACCCCGCTGCGGCTTTGATCCAGTTGCCCGCCGAGCGGCATGGCGATTTGTCGGCCCTGCTGCAGCTCACAGTGCGCGGTGCCTCGGGCAAGCTGGTGCCGATCCGCGAGCTGGTCATGGTGAGCGACAGCGAGCGCGAGCAGCCCGTGATCCACAAAGACCTGCTGCCTGTGAACTTTGTGACCGCCGATATGGCGGGCAAGCTGGACAGCCCGCTGTACGGCATGTTCAAGATGCGCAGTGCCATTCAGAAGATTCAGACGCCCGATGGCGCTGCCTTGAACGAATATTTCATCAGCCAGCCGTCTGACGCATGGCGTGGCTACGCCCT
>CANBTZ010000005.1 GCA_947372495.1 Comamonadaceae bacterium
ATTTGGTTCACATTGGTGCTGCGCTTGACCACCATGTTGACCTTGAGGCTGCTGCTGCGGCCTTGCGCATCCAAGCCCAAGCCCGCTGCTTGCGCGGCGGCAATGCCGCCCAACACGTCCGAGACCGGAAAGTCCACGTCGTTCATGGCGCGAAACACCGCGTCGTCCAGGCCGTCCAGGCTGACGGTGACACGGTTCAATCCCGCCTCTTTGAGGGCTTGGGCCTTGCGCGCCAACAGCGAGCCGTTGGTGGTCAGCGTCAGGTCCAGCGGCTGGCCGTCGGGCGTTTTCAGCGCGGCCAGTTGCGCAATCAGGATCTCGATGTTCTTGCGCAGCAGTGGCTCGCCCCCGGTCAGGCGGATTTTGCGCACGCCCCGCTCGACAAACAGGCGGGCGGTGCGGGTGATTTCCTCAAAGCTGAGCAAATCGCTGTGGGGCAGGTAGGTGTAGTCCTTGTCAAAGACTTCCTTGGGCATGCAGTAACTGCAGCGGAAATTGCAGCGGTCGGTCACGCTGATGCGCAGGTCGTGCAAGGGGCGCTGCAACTGGTCGAGCGGTTGCTCAGCCAGAGATTGCAGGGGGGACGCCGCAGGCAAGGGCCAGCTGGGGTGGCGTTGATCGACCAGTGGAATGACGCGTTCTGACATGCTCAGATTGTGCCCGAGGCCAGAGGCCTGGCCCCTGTGAGGGCCAATCCCGGCTCAGGTGGTCAAACGCAGCGGGCGCCGTCGACTTCGATGCACACGCCGCTGATGAAAGCGGCTTCGTCGCTGGACAGGTAGAGAGCCGCATTGGCCACATCAAGCGCAGTGGAAAACCGCCCCAGCGGAATGGTGGCGAGGAACTTGGCTCGGCGCGTTTCATCGACCGGGCCCCCTGCGAATTCGGCCGACAGTCCGGTGTCGGGGTTGAAGACCGGGTTGATGCAGTTCACACGGATGTTGTCTGGGCCCAGCTCGGCCGCCAGCGACTTGCTGGTGGTGATGACGGCCCCTTTGGAGCCGTTGTACCAGGTCAGGCCTGGGCGAGGGCGCACACCCGCTGTGGAGGCGATGTTGATGAAGCTGCCGCCGCCCAACTGGCGAAACACCGGCGTGGCATGGATGGTTGAGAGGTAGATGCTCTTCATATTGACCGCGTAGCAGCGGTCAAACTCATCCTCGGGCACTTCCAGGGCCGGGCGGTTGCGGTGCGTCCAACCGGCGTTGTTGATCATCACATCCAAGCGGCCAAAGTGCGTGACGGCCGCTTGCACCAGGGCTTGGACCTGGTCCGATTGGGTGACGTCAGCGGCCACAAAAATGGCCTGACCGCCTGCGGCCACGATGTCGGCTGCGACCTTCTCGCCCAAAGCGGGCTGGATGTCGTTGACGACGATTTGGGCCCCCTCGGCCGCGAGCCGCTTGGCGATGCCTTCACCGATGCCACCGCCCGAGCCGGTGACGATGATGACTTTGTTTTTCACGCGCATGAGCAATCCTTGAAGTTGAATCAGCCGTGGGCAATCGCCACGGTCTTGAGGGTGGTGAAGCCCAGCAGGGCTTCGAAACCTTTTTCGCGGCCGTAACCGGACGACTTGACGCCGCCAAAAGGCAGCTCCACGCCGCCGCCTGCGCCGTAGTTGTTGATGAACACTTGACCGCTGCGAACGCGTTTGGCCATGCGGAACTGGCGACCGCCGTCGCGTGTCCAGATGCCCGCGACCAAACCGAATTCGGTGGCGTTGGCCAACTCGGCAGCGTGGTCTTCGTCGGTGAACGGCATGGCCGACAGGACCGGGCCAAACACTTCTTCTTGCGCCAGGCGGTGCATCACGGGCACATCGCGCAGCAAGGTGGGGGCTTGGTAAAAGCCGCCAACTGGCACACCCGGGGCGATTTGACCTTGCGCCACGGTGGCGATGCCGTCGGCCTTGGCCTGCGCCAAAAAGCCTGTGACGCGCTCCAATTGGCTGGCACGGATGAGCGGCCCCAGGTTCAGGTTCATCCCGGCCGAGCCCACTTGCAGGCGGCTGAAGGCTTCACCCAGGCGCTTGAGCAAGGGTTCGTAAATGCCCTGCTGGATCAGCACCCGAGAGCCTGCGCTGCAGGTTTGGCCCGAGTTCTGCACGATGGCATTGACCACCACCGGAATGGCCGCATCCAGGTCGGCATCTTCAAAAATGATTTGCGGGCTTTTGCCGCCCAACTCCAGGGTGATGGGGCAATGCCGCTCGGCCGCCACCTGCTGGATGAGTGTGCCCACGCGGGGGCTGCCGGTGAAGCTGATGTGGTCAATGCCGGGGTGGCGTGCCAGCGCGTCGCCCACTTCATGGCCGTAGCCGGTGACGATGTTGATGGCCCCGGCTGGAAAGCCGACTTCGGCCGCCAACTGCGCCACGCGGATCAGGCTCAAGCAGGCGTCTTCGGCGGGTTTGACCACGCAGGCATTGCCCGCCGCAAGCGCCCCGCCCACGCTGCGCCCGAAAATCTGCATGGGGTAGTTCCAAGGCACCACATGACCGGTCACGCCATGCGGCTCGCGCCAGGTCAGCACGCTGTAGCCGTTTTGGTAGGGCAGGGTCTCGCCGTGCAGTTTGTCGCACGCGCCGGCATAAAACTCGAAATACCGCGCCAAGGCCAGCGCGTCTGCTGCGGCCTGTGCAGTGGGCTTGCCGCAGTCACGCTGCTCCAGTGCCGCCAGCTCGGCGGCGTGCTCGGTCACTTTGCGCGACAGCGCCATCAAGAGGCGGCCCCGTTCGACAGCGGTCAAGTGGCCCCAAGGCCCCTCAAACGCCGCACGGGCGGCCGAGACGGCTTGGTCAATGTCGGCCGCCTCGCTGCGCTGGATGTGGTCAAACACCAGACCATCGGACGGATCGATCACGTCGATGGTTTGACCGCTGGAAGAGGGGACGGACTGGTTGGCGATGAAGTTCATTTGCATGTGGGCATTGTGAAGGAGCGGCGAGTTTTGCAAATCACGCCTGAGACACCTCTTGCTGGGGGCTCTTGTGCCAAAGCGCGGGCTCGCAAGCCCGGTGAAAGTAAAATCGGGGTTAATCCCTAGGATTGTCGATTTTTCTCAACTTTTCCAACGAGACACCATGTCCCTGAACAAAGTCACCCCCGGCAGCAAAGTGCCCGATGCTTTCAATGTGATCATCGAAATCCCGATGAACGCCGATCCGATCAAATACGAAGTGGACAAAGAGTCCGGTGCTTTGTTTGTGGACCGCTTCATGGGCACCGCCATGCACTACCCCACTAACTACGGCTATGTGCCCCAGACCATCGCGGGTGACGGTGATCCGGTCGATGTTTTGGTGATGACCCCCTTCCCACTGCCCCCAGGCGTGGTGGTGCCTTGCCGGGCCATTGGCATCTTGCTGATGGAAGACGAAGGCGGCATGGACGGCAAAGTGTTGGCCGTTCCGACCGAAAAAATCTTGCCGATTTACGCCAATATCAAGTCTCTGGACGATGTGCATGAGCTGCAGCTCAAGCAAATCGCGCACTTCTTTGAACACTACAAAGACCTCGAAAAAGGCAAGTGGGTCAAAGTCAAGGGCTGGGAAGGCTTGGCCTCAGCCGCCAAAGAAATCATGGACGGCATCGCCAACTACAACAACGCCAAGGCCTGATCTTTCAGGTCATTCGGTTCAAACGCCTGCCGGGGCAACCCGGCAGGCGTTTTTTCATGACCGCTTCAGAGGCGAATGCAGTTGCAATTCGCCCATGTAGGCGTCGACGCCCTGGCTTTCGCGCTCCAAAAACCGGGCAACGGCCTCTGCAAAACCAGGATGCGCCAGCCAATGCATGCTGGCCGTTGGGGTGGGGAGCAGGGCGCGGGCCATCTTGTGTTCGCCTTGGGCACCGCCTTCGAAGCGCTGCACGCCTTGCCCGATGCACCACTCGATGGGCTGGTAGTAACAAGCCTCAAAGTGCAGGCAGTCCACACGTTCTAAAGCGCCCCAGTAGCGGCCGTAGGCCACGTCTGGCTGCCCTTGGGCATTGCGCTGCAAGCCAATGAGGCTCATGGCCATGGGCTGGCCTTGCCGCTCGCCCACGAACAGCAACCAGTTGTCGGGCATGTCTTGGCGCATGCGCTCAAAGAAACCGGGTTGCAGGTAAGGCGGGTTGCCGTGTTCCCAGTAGGTTTGCTGGTAACAACGCTCTGCAAAATCCCAATCGCTGACTGTGATGTCCGATCCTTGGATGGCCCTGAATGTGATGCCCGCATCGCGGACCTTGCGGCGCTCTTGCCTGATTTTTTTGCGTTTTTCCTGGTTCAGGCTGGCCAAAAAATCATCAAAGTGGGGCCAAGCCGCGTTTTGCCAGTGGAACTGAACTTGTTGGCGTTGGAGCAGGCCTGCCTTGGCGCAGGCCGCCACGTCCTTCGGGTCGGCAAACAAGATGTGCAGGGAGGGCAATTGCTGTGTTTCGCACCAGCTGAGCAAGGCCTGAACCAAGGCATCGCGGGCAGCATCGTCCACAGCCAAAAGCCGGGTGCCCGGCACAGGTGTGAAGGGGGGGGCCACCAGGGCCTTGGGGTAATAAGCCAGGCCGTGCCGCTCATAAGCCTCGGCCCAGGCCCAGTCAAAGACGTATTCCCCTCGGGAGTGGCTTTTGAGGTAGACCGGGCAGGCCGCAGCCAGGTCGTCGCCCTGCCACAGGGTGATCAAGTGCAATGTCCAGCCTGTTTCGGGGGTGGCCGAGCCGCTGCTGGCCATGGCCGACAGGTAAGCGTTGCGCATGAAGGGCGTGGGTGCGCCTTGCCGCGCCAGCAGGCCATCCCACAGGCTCGGTGTGATGGCGTCCATGCGATCCAAGACGCGGGTGACATAATTGCCCCTGATATTTCCCAGCACCTGTATGACTCTCCAAATTTGCGTCGCTCAACTCAATTTTGTCGTGGGCGACATGCCGGGCAACGCCCGCAAGATCATCGACACCGCTCGCAAGGCCTATGCCCGCGGCGCGCGCCTTGTGCTCACGCCCGAGTTGTCGATCTGCGGCTACGCGGCAGAAGACCTGTTCTTGCGCCCGTCTTTCATCGACGCCTGCGATGATGCCCTGAAAACCATCGCCGCAGAGTTGGCCGGGTTAAAAGGCCTGCACGTTGTGGTGGGCCACCCCGAAGGCGGGGGGGTGCGCACCCGCAGCGTGGCCGTGACGCGCCGCCACAACCGGGCCTCGGTGTTTTGCGAAGGCCAGAGTGTGGCCCATTACGACAAACGCGAACTGCCCAACTACCAAGTCTTTGACGAACGCCGCTATTTCACACCGGGCGAGCTGCCTGGCGTGTTCGAGGTCGAAGGTGTCAAGGTGGGCCTGCTGATTTGCGAGGACGCCTGGTTTCAGGAGCCCGCCCGCGCTGCCCGCAACGCCGGGGCGCAGGTGCTGGCCGTGCTCAACGCCTCGCCCTTCCATGCGGGCAAGAGCGCCGAGCGCGAGCAGCGCATGCGCGAGCGGGTGGCCGATTGCGGCTTGCCTCTGATTTATGCCCATCTGGTGGGTGGGCAGGACGAAGTGATTTTTGAAGGCCGGTCTTTTGCGCTGGACGCCGCAGGTGCGGTGGTGGCGCGGGCCGAGGGCTTTCGCGAGGCCACGCCAGACCTGACGGTCAAGGTTGTCTCCGGTGTGGCGCAACTGACGGCGGCGTCTGAGGCCTTGACGGGCCTGCCCAGCGCGGAGGCCGAACTGTGGGATGCCCTGGTGTTGGGTGTGCGCGATTACCTGGGTAAAAACGGTTTCAAGGGCGCCATTTTGGGCCTGTCTGGCGGCATCGATTCGGCGCTGGTGCTGGCGATAGCGGTGGACGCCATCGGTGCTGACAACATCCATGCGGTGATGATGCCCTCGCCGTACACGGCCGACATCAGCTGGATCGACAGCCGAGACATGGTCAAGCGCCTGGGCGTGCGCTACGACGAGATCTCGATTGCGCCGCTGTTCGACGGCTTCAAGCAGGCGCTGTCAGCGCAGTTTGAGGGGCTGAAAGAAGACACGACCGAAGAAAACATCCAGGCCCGCATTCGCGGCACGCTGCTCATGGCCTTGTCCAACAAGACCGGTGCCATTGTGCTCACCACGGGCAACAAGAGCGAGATGGCCACGGGTTACTGCACGCTCTACGGCGACATGGCGGGTGGTTTTGCCGTCATCAAGGACGTGCTCAAGACCCGTGTGTTTGACTTGGCCCGCTGGCGCAACCAAAACGACCCCTACGGCACGGGCCAGGCGCCCATCCCTGAGCGGATCATCACCCGCCCACCCAGCGCTGAGCTGCGTCCGGACCAAAAAGACCAGGACAGCTTGCCGGCCTACGAGGTGCTGGACGCCATCATCGAGCGTTACATGGAAAACGACGAAGGCGTGGAGGCCTTGATTGCCGATGGGTTTGAGCGTGCCGATGTGGAGAAGGTCACGCGCCTGATCAAACTCAACGAGTACAAACGCCGCCAGTCCCCCGTCGGTATTCGCGTGACCCACCGCAGTTTTGGCAAGGATTGGCGTTATCCTATGACCAATCGTTTTCGCGCCTGATTTTTATTGAGGACAGACCCATGAAGCAAATTACCGCCGTCATCAAACCTTTCAAACTCGAAGAAGTTCGCGAAGCCTTGGCCGAATGTGGCGTGACCGGCCTCACGGTCACGGAAGTCAAGGGCTTTGGTCGCCAAAAGGGCCACACCGAGCTGTACCGCGGTGCCGAGTACGTGGTGGACTTTTTGCCCAAAGTGAAAGTCGAAGTCGTTATCAAGGACGACGATGCCGACCGCTGTGTGGACGCCATCGTCAAGGCTGCACGCACGGGCAAGATCGGTGACGGCAAGATTTTCGTGACCTCGGTGGAGCGCGTGGTGCGCATTCGCACAGGCGAAGAAGACGACAGCGCTATCTGACGATTTGCTTCCAGTCAAAAGCCCGGTACTTTGCAGTCCGGGCTTTTTGCTTTTGAGGGCTTGTGCAGCGTTCGGTCAGAGCGCTTGCATGCGGGCAGGGGGCGCAAACCCTGCTGATTCAACCAGTTGACGCAGCAAGGCCTCGGGCTCGGGGCCAACCTGGACCAGGTCCATTTGCCACTCGCCCATGAAGCCTTGCGAAACCACTTGGCCCATGAATGCCATCAGGTGATCGTAGTAGCCGTGGCTGTTGAGGATGCCTACCGGCTTGTCGTGGTAGCCGAGCTGGCGCCAGGTCCAGACCTCAAACAGTTCTTCAAAGGTGCCAATGCCGCCAGGCAGGGCCAAGAAGGCGTCGGCGCGTTCGGCCATCATGCGTTTGCGCTCGTGCATGGTCTCGACCACATGCAGCTCGGTGCAGCCGTGGTGGGCCCATTCCTTTTCGACCAAAGCCCGGGGAATGATGCCGACCACACTGCCGCCTGCCGCCATGGTGCTTTCGGCCACGATGCCCATCAGGCCGTTGCGGCCGCCGCCATAAACCAACTGGCCGCCATGCTGACCGATCCATTGGCCCACCTGGGAGGCCAAGGTAGCAAAACGGGGGTCTTCGCCAGGCTTGGAGCCACAATAGACACAGACAGAGAATTGAGGATTTGGCATGTGCTTGGGTATTCAGGCTGAGAAGAAGGTCCAAAGCGCCGCCAGCCACACGCCGATGCACAGCAGCAAGCTGAGCAAAACGGCAGCGCTGCCAACGTCTTTGGCACGTTTGGACAGGTCATGCCACTCTGGACCGACGCGGTCAATGGCGGACTCCACCGCTGTGTTGAGCAACTCCACGATCATGACCAGCAAAACAGTGCCGATCAGCAAGCTGACCTCGACCCACCCGCGCCCGATGTGAAACGCCAGGGGCAACAACACGATGGCGGCAAAGGCTTCTTGGCGAAATGCGGTTTCCCCCCAGCCGGCGACCAAGCCTTGCATGGAGTAGCCCGCCGCGTGCATGATGCGAGACAAGCCTTTGCGGGCCTTTTGCGGGTTCACGGGGGTGTTGGCGAGATCGGGCTTGTTCATGGCGCCATTGTCGGCGAGCTCTGTGACACTGCTGGCGTTGTCAGTGCTGCGTGACCAAACGTGTACCCGCCAGGGCATCGTGCATGAATTGCCGTTGTGGGTGCAAGCGGCTTAGACCAGCCCAAATGGCCACCCAGCCCAGCGCGAGCCAAGCGACTTCACGTGCGGGCAGGCCCAAGGGCAGCGTGACCAGCAAAGGCGGCAAAAACCAAAGCCAGCTGGCCATGTAGCGCACCAGTGCCAATTTTTGGGTCAGCGCGTGACCTGTCGAATCGACCACCCGGATGTGCCATGTTTTCATGGCCAGGGTTTGTCCGCGCGTCCAAAACCAGATGAAGTAAATCCCTAGGCTGAGAAAGCAAGTGGCCTGAAAACCAGAGCGCAGCAGGGGGTGCTGGCCGACATCACCCGGCCCGAGGCCGCTTGTCCAGTAGGCTGCAATGAAATAGGCGAGGCCAGCCGTGACCAGCACGCCAAACAACAACACCCCTTCGTACAGCCAGCAAGCCATGCGCCGGGCCACCGAAGGCGTCATGAGATCAGGCCTTGTCCCTGCGCTGTCGATGGGGTCGGTCATGACGAGGAGGCGTCGTCGCGTGGGCTGGCGGGTTCCGGCTGGCTTGCTGCGGGCTTTGAAGTGACCTCGCCAGGAATGGGCAGCAGGGTTTTTTTGTCGATGGGCGCCCTGGATGGGGTTGCCGTGGGTGCCGGACTGGTTTGCCAAGCCGCTGGCGGTGACACGAACCGGTCTGCGTTGGCCGGTTTCGAGCTGGGGGCGGCGGTTTTTGCTGGCCCTTGGTTGACCGAGGACAGTTGCCGCTTTTGCTCAGGGCTCAGGGACTGGTACTCGTCCCATTTGGCTTTTTTCTCGTCCTTGGGCAAATTTTGCAAAGCGTTGAAGTTCAGCCGAGCCTGGTTTCTTTGAACCGGGCTGAGATTGACCCAGTCGGCCATGCGTGCGTGCATCACCGATTTGTCAGCGGGTGACAATTGGTCAAAGTTCTGTGAAATGGCGATCCACTTGCCTTTTTGGAGCTCAGACAGCTCACCCCAGCGAGAAGCCAGAGGGGCCAAAGCCCGTTTTTCTTTGGGCGAAAGTTGCTGCCAACCGCTGGACAGTGGGCTGCTTGGCGCTGCTGAAACGGGTGCGGTTTGAGCCCAGCCCGTGCCGACGCTGGCGCAAGCCAAGACCAGACTCCATGCGAGTCGCGTGGCTGAACTGCGCAATGACCACATGGCGAGGCGCTGTTCAGTCATTCGTGGGGGATTCAAGCAGGCCTTGCTTCAAGAATTGAGCAAAACCGGGGTCGGTGTAAGCGGCAGGGGGCAATTCGTCGAGCAGCAGGGCCGAGTCGACGGCGGCCAGCTCGGCCACGGCATTTTCACGGCTGATCCAGCTGACGGTGACCAAACCGATCACCAAGGCGATCAAAGGAATGGCAGAGCCCAAAATGTTCCACCCGTTGAGGCCTTCGCTCGGCGGGCCAGCCAGCGTCAAGCTGCCATTGGATAGGTGCATGCCCAGCAGGGCAGGGGCCATTTCAGGCTTTCGTGCTGCCAGTGCTTGTTGGCGTGCAAAACGCAGGCGCTCGCTCACGTCGTAGGACAACTCGCCGCTGTGGCGCGTCAAAGCCTGAGCAAACTGCTGGCCCAGTCTATCCAAGGGCGCTTGGAGGAGGGTGAGGTCTTGTTTCGTCATGTTTTGATTCCCTGGGCGGTGAGTGCCTTGTTCAAGGCCAATATGGCTCGGGAGCAATGTGTCTTGACGCTGCCTTCGGAGCAGCCCATCACGGCAGCGGTCTCGGCAACATCCAACTCTTCCCAATAACGCAGCAGGAAGGCTTCCCGTTGACGCGCAGGCAAATCCATGACGGCAGATTCGATTTGCTGCATGGTTTGGACGCGCCCTGTCCACTGCTCGGCGCTCTCTCCGGCGCTGTTGGGGTTGTCTGCCGAATTGATTTCGAGCAAATCAAAGTCCTCGCCGCTGTCTTGTGATGTGAAATCAGACAGGTTGCTGAAGAGCGCGTTGCGGGTTTTTTGACGCCTGAACCAGTCCAGCGTGGTGTTGGACAGAATCCTTTGAAACAGCAAAGGCAGCTCTGCCGCAGGTTTGTCGGCGTAGTGGGTGGACAGCTTGATCATGCTGTCTTGCAAGATGTCCAGGGCCGCGTCCTCGTTGCGCACGTGGTAGTACGTGCGTTTGAAGGCTTTTTTCTCGGTTTCCTTGAGGAAGTCCGAAAGTTCTTTGTCGGTGGCCAAGTTGGAGGATGCTTTTGCGCAACAGCTTGTTCAAGTAGGGGGCGATTATGGCACCGCGTGCCGATGACGCTGAATGTGCGGTAACGGGGCGCTCAACAATGCGATAATCGGCGATTGCAATTGAAAAAACGCAAACGGATCACCGTCCGGCACTTTTACAGTTTGGTGCCCATGTCTGTGGTCTCAAGTCCCAAAGCCACTCCACAAGAGTCGAGCCCAGGGGCACCCAAGGTTTTTCGTTAGAGAAATTCACAAAGGTTGAATATGGAAATGAACAAAGCCGAAACGGCAACTGCCACTGCGGGCGCTCAAGAGCTGCGCGGCGCAGAAATCCTCGTCAAAGCGCTTCAAGCTGAGAACGTTCAGTACATATGGGGATATCCCGGTGGTGCTGTGCTTCACATTTACGACGCCTTCTACAAGCAAGACACCATCCAGCACGTTTTGGTGCGTCATGAGCAAGCTGCCGTACACGCAGCAGACGGCTTTGCCCGCGCCACGGGTGAGGTGGGCGTGGCTCTCGTCACTTCGGGCCCTGGCCTGACCAATGCCGTGACTGGCATTGCCACCGCTTACATGGACAGCATCCCCATGGTGATCATCAGCGGGCAAGTACCCACTGCGGCCATCGGCCTCGATGCTTTCCAGGAATGCGACACCGTGGGCATCACGCGTCCCATCGTCAAACACAACTTCTTGGTCAAAGATGCCAAGGACATGGCCGAGGTCATGAAAAAGGCGTTCCACATTGCACGCAGCGGCCGTCCAGGCCCCGTGGTGGTGGACATCCCCAAAGACGTGTCGTTCAACAAGGCGCTGTACACCGGTTACCCCGAATCGGTCGAAATGCGTTCGTACAACCCGGTGCGCAAGGGGCACGGCGGACAGATCCGCAAGGCCTTGCAGCTTTTGATGTCGGCCAAGCGCCCTTACATCTACACCGGTGGTGGCGTGCTGATGAGCGAAGCCAGCGGTGAGCTGCGCGCCTTGGTGGACATGCTCAATTACCCGGTGACCAACACCCTGATGGGCTTGGGCGCTTTCCCTGCGACCGATCGCCGTTTTCTGGGCATGCTGGGCATGCACGGCACGCTCGAAGCCAACAACGCCATGCAAAACTGCGATGTGCTGTTGGCCATCGGCGCCCGTTTTGACGATCGCGTGATCGGCAACCCCAAGCATTTCGCTTCGGTCGAGCGCAAGATCATCCACATCGACATCGACCCTTCGAGCATCTCCAAGCGCGTCAAGGTGGATGTGCCGATCGTGGGTGACGTCAAGGACGTGTTGACCGAGCTGATGGGCATGATCCGCGAGTCTGGCCAAAAGCCCGACGCTCAGGCGCTGGGCCAGTGGTGGGAAACCATCGAAGGCTGGCGCAAACGCGATTGCATGAAGTACGACAACAGCAATACCCAGGTGATCAAGCCACAAAAGGTCATCGAGACCTTGTGGGACATGACCAAAGACGCCGATGCGTACATCACCTCCGATGTGGGCCAGCACCAGATGTGGGCCGCCCAGTACTACAAATTCAACGAGCCACGCCGCTGGATCAACTCCGGCGGTCTGGGCACGATGGGCGTGGGCATTCCCTACGCCATGGGCATCAAGCTGGCCAAGCCAGACAGCGAAGTGTTCTGCGTGACCGGCGAGGGTTCGGTGCAGATGTGCATTCAAGAACTCTCGACTTGCCTGCAGTACAACACGCCAATCAAAGTAGTGGCCCTGAACAACGGTTACTTGGGCATGGTGCGCCAGTGGCAGGAGATTGATTACTCCGGTCGTTACAGCCACAGCTACATGGACGCGCTGCCCAACTTCGTGAAGTTGGCTGAGGCCTATGGCCACGTCGGTATCCTGGTCGAAAAACCGGAAGATGTGGAGCCCGCTTTGCGCGAGGCCCGGCGCCTCAAGGACCGCACTGTGTTCCTGGACATCCGCACGGACCCCACAGAGAACGTGTTCCCCATGGTGAAGGCGGGCAAGGGCATCACCGAGATGCTGCTGGGCGCGGAGGACCTGTAATCATGAAACACATCATCGCTGTACTGATTGAAAACGAAGCCGGTGCCCTGTCCCGCGTGGTGGGCTTGTTCTCGGCCCGTGGCTACAACATCGAGTCGCTGACGGTGGCCCCCACCGAAGACCCGAGCCTGTCGCGCATGACCATCCAGACCACCGGTTCGGACGATGTGATCGAGCAGATCACCAAGCACCTGAACCGCCTGATCGAGGTGGTCAAGGTGGTGGACCTGACCGAAGGCGCTTACACCGAGCGCGAGCTGATGCTCGTGAAGGTGCGCGCCGTGGGCAAGGAACGCGAAGAAATGAAACGCATGGCCGACATCTTTCGCGGCCGCGTGATCGACGTCACCGACAAGAGCTACACCATTGAGCTGACCGGTGACCAGTCCAAGAACGACGCCTTTTTGGAGGCGATCGACCGCAGTGCCATTTTGGAGACCGTGCGCACGGGTGCATGCGGTATCGGGCGCGGCGAGCGCATCCTGCGCGTCTAAACTTAACTCTTGAAACTGTTTATTCCTAAGGAGAACCCCCATGAAAGTTTTTTACGACAAAGACTGTGATCTGTCCCTGATCAAAGGCAAAACCGTGGCCATCATTGGTTACGGCTCGCAAGGTCACGCACACGCGCAAAACCTGAACGAGAGCGGCGTCAAAGTCGTGGTCGGTCTGCGCAAAGGTGGCGCATCTTGGGACAAAGTCGCCAAAGCGGGCCTGACCGTGATGGAAGTCAACGACGCTGTCAAAGCCGCTGACGTGGTCATGATCTTGTTGCCTGACGAAAACATCCCTGAGGTCTACCAGAACAACGTCGCGCCCAACATGAAGCAAGGCGCTACTTTGGCGTTTGCCCACGGCTTCAACGTGCATTACAACCAAGTCATCCCACGCGCTGACCTGGACGTGATCATGGTCGCCCCCAAGGGCCCAGGCCACACCGTGCGTTCCGAATACCTCAAGGGTGGCGGCGTGCCATCCCTGATCGCTGTGTACCAAGACAAGTCCGGCAAAGCCCGTGACTTGGCTTTGAGCTACGCCATGGCCAACGGTGGCGGCAAAGGCGGCATCATCGAGACCAACTTCAAAGAAGAAACAGAAACCGACTTGTTCGGTGAGCAAGCCGTGTTGTGCGGTGGCGCTGTGGAATTGGTGAAGATGGGCTTCGAAACCTTGACCGAAGCCGGTTACGCCCCTGAAATGGCTTACTTCGAGTGCTTGCACGAATTGAAGCTGATCGTTGACTTGATGTACGAAGGCGGCATCGCCAACATGAACTACTCGATCTCGAACAACGCCGAATACGGCGAGTACGTGACCGGTACCGAAGTCATCAACGACAAGTC
This sequence comes from Comamonadaceae bacterium, assembly GCA_947372495.1. Classification (GTDB taxonomy): domain Bacteria; phylum Pseudomonadota; class Gammaproteobacteria; order Burkholderiales; family Burkholderiaceae_C; genus Limnohabitans_A. The sequence goes on from CANBTZ010000005.1 coordinate 13,600, forward strand.
TCGCGAAGCCATGCGCGCAGCTTTGAAGCGCATCCAGACCGGTGAATACGCCAAGATGTTCATCTTGGAAGGCAAGACCAACTACCCAAGCATGACCGCACGTCGCCGCTTGAATGCCGAGCATTCGATCGAAACCGTGGGCGCCAAACTGCGCGCCATGATGCCTTGGATTTCCAAGAACAAGCTGGTTGACCAGACCCGCAACTGATTTGCTTTTTGCAATTTGGGGAAAGGCCACCGCGGTGGCCTTTTTTCATGGGGACTACACTCTCCATCAGAATTTGGAATGGCGCACCCCTCGCCGGATGGGGATGCACTAAAACCTGGACAGGAATCGATGATGAACAACGGATTTGACACGCCAGACGATGGGGATGCGACGCCCCGTGTGCGCAAGCCACCCAAGGGCATCTACATGCTGCCCAACATGATCACCTTGGCTGCGCTTTTCGCAGGCTTTTATGCCGTCGTGATGGCCATGAATGGGCGCTTTGATTTGGCGACTGTTGGCATTTTCTGTGCCATGGTCCTTGACAGCTTGGACGGCCGTGTGGCCCGCATGACCAACACGCAAAGCGCGTTCGGCGAGCAAATGGACTCACTTTCAGACATGGTGTCTTTTGGCGCGGCACCTGCCTTGATCTCTTACGTGTGGGCGCTCAAACACCTGGGACGCTGGGGCTGGATCGCGGCTTTCGTCTATTGCGCTTGCGCGGCGCTGCGCCTGGCCCGATTCAATGTGAACACGGGGGTGGTGGACAAGCGCTATTTCCAAGGCCTGCCTTCACCTGCAGCGGCTGCATTGGTCATTGGGTTCATCTGGATCGCTACGGAAAATGCGATTGATCCCCACAGTGTGGCTTGGTGGATGTTTGGCTTTTCCCTGTTCGCGGGTTTGACCATGGTGACCAACGTACCGTTCTACAGTTTCAAAGACATGCACATGAAAAAAAGTGTGCCGTTTGTCTCGCTCGTTTTGGTGGCACTGGGCATCGCGGTGGTGAACATTGACCCCCCCACCATGCTGTTTGCGGTTTTTGTGGGCTACAGCCTCAGCGGCTATGTCATTTATGTCTGGCGCAAGGCCAAGGGCCAGCCCGCCAGCATGATCAGCACCTCGACCGATGAGCCTGAAGAGCGGGACATGCACCAATGATGTCATCTGCAAGACAATTGTCGTTTTGAACTGTGCTAAAGTGTTCACATGAAATTTGAATTGCTGGCACTACTGCTAACGCCCCACGGGCGGGATCTGTAGCGCACGCGAACATTTTCCTTAAAGGCCCGTATGCCATCCGCAACGGGCCTTTTGCATTGGTGCATGGATTTGCGGGTATTGACCAGGAGTGAACATGGCTGACAAATTGATTATTTTTGACACCACCTTGCGCGACGGCGAGCAGTCGCCTGGTGCGTCCATGACCAAGGACGAGAAACTGCGCATTGCACGGCAGCTCGAACGTCTGCGCGTGGACGTGATCGAAGCGGGCTTTGCCGCCAGCTCCAACGGTGACTTTGAGGCGGTGCAGTCGATCGCCAACGCCATCAAGGACTCCACCGTGTGCTCCTTGTCGCGTGCCAACGACCGCGACATTGCGCGGGCAGCAGAAGCTTTGCAGGGTGCCAACAGTGCGCGCATCCACACCTTCATTGCCACCTCGGCCTTGCACATGGAAAAAAAGCTGCGCATGACGCCCGAACAGGTGCTGGAGCAGGCCAAGCAATCGGTGCGCTTTGCCCGCAACTTGGTGGGTGACATTGAGTTCAGTCCTGAAGACGGTTACCGCAGCGACCCGGACTTCTTGTGCCGGGTCATCGAGGCGGTGATCGCCGAAGGCGCCACCACCATCAACGTGCCCGACACGGTCGGTTATGCCGTGCCTGAGTTGTATGGCAACTTCATCAAAAACCTGCGTGAGCGCGTGCCCAACTCAGACAAAGCGATCTGGTCGGTGCATTGCCACAACGACCTGGGCATGGCGGTTGCCAACTCCTTGGCCGGGGTGAAGATCGGCGGCGCCCGCCAGGTCGAATGCACCATCAACGGTCTGGGGGAGCGTGCAGGCAATTGCTCACTCGAAGAGGTGGTCATGGCGGTCAAAACGCGCCGCGATTACTTTGGGCTCGACGTGGGCATCGATGCCAGCCACATTGTGGCGGCCAGCCGCATGGTCAGCCAGACCACCGGTTTTGTGGTGCAGCCCAACAAGGCGGTGGTGGGGGCCAATGCATTTGCACATGCTTCGGGCATTCACCAAGACGGCGTGCTCAAGGCGCGCGACACCTACGAGATCATGCGGGCCGAAGATGTGGGCTGGTCAGCCAACAAAATCGTGCTGGGCAAGCTCAGTGGTCGCAATGCCTTCAAACAGCGCTTGCAAGACCTGGGCGTGCAGATGGAAAGCGAAACCGAAATCAACAGCGCTTTTGCCCGCTTCAAAGAACTGGCCGACCGCAAGAGCGAAATTTTCGACGAAGACATCCTGGCCTTGGTCAGCGATGAAAGCGTCACCAGCGAAAAAGAGCAGTACGGCTTTGTCTCGCTGTCTCAGCGCAGCGAGACGGGTGAGCAGCCCCAGGCGTCCATCGTGTTCACTGTCGCTGGCAAAGAAGTCAAAGGCGAGTCAACGGGCAACGGCCCCGTGGATGCCTCTTTGAAAGCCATTGAGTCGCATGTGCAAAGCGGCGCTGAAATGGTGCTGTATTCGGTCAACGCCATCAGTGGTTCGACTGAGAGCCAGGGCGAGGTCACGGTGCGTTTGCAAAACAGTGGTCGCGTGGTCAACGGTGTGGGTTCCGACCCCGACATCGTGGTCGCATCGGCCAAGGCGTACCTGAGCGCACTCAACAAGCTCCAAAGCAAAGCCGATCGGGTCGCTGCCCAAGGGTGAAATGAGTACTTAAATACAGGCATTCGACTTGAATAAAGTCGCGCAAGTGGTTGATCTTGCGCGACTTTTCTTTAGTGTGTAAACTCTGCGACTCGTTCTTTGAATTTGCTGTATTGTTCAAGCACATGACACTTTCTTTTGCCTCTTTTTCTCTCGGTCGTTGGAGCCGCATTGCCAGCTTGGGTTTGCTGACGTTATCCATATCGATGGCCATGCCTGTCCACGCTGAAAATGCGCAAGCCAAGCGCAAACAGGCTGTTGCTCAGAAGAAGGCCGCCACCCCCAAGCTGGCCGCCAAGAGCCGAAAAGGTGTTCATCCATCCAAACAAATGGCGGTCGCGCCCGAGCGTCCTTCGTTCGGCAAATTGGCCGGCCTGCATGCCGCCTTGGACCCCCTGGATCTGCGCTCGAGTGTGGCGCTGGTGATTGACCAAGACACACACGAAGTCTTGCTCCGCAAGAACGACCAGGCGGTGTTGCCGATCGCCTCATTGACCAAATTGATGACGGGGCTGGTGATTTCAGACGCCAACTTGCCCATGTCCGAGATGATTGCCATCACCCAAGACGATGTGGACACGGAAAAGGGCAGCCGCTCACGCCTGGCTGTGGGCACCGTGCTCAGCCGAGGTGATCTGCTGCATCTGGCATTGATGTCGAGTGAGAACCGCGCCGCCCACGCTTTGGGTCGCACTTTTCCCGGCGGACTGGATTCCTTTGTCTCGCGCATGAACGCGCGCGCTCAGGGTTTGGGCATGACCGATACCCGTTATGTAGAGCCCACAGGGCTGTCCAGCCGCAACCAATCGAGTGCGCACGACTTGGCCACTTTGGTCGGCGCTGCCTACAAAGAGCCTGTGCTGCGTGAACTCTCGACCTCGCCTGGCCGTGAAATCGAAGTGGGACACCGCACACTGCAATACAACAACACCAACCGTTTGGTGAAGAGCCCTCAGTGGGACATCGGCCTGCAGAAAACAGGTTACATCTCTGAAGCTGGACAGTGCCTGGTCATGCAAGCGCAGGTCTCTGGCCGCAAGCTGATCATGGTGTTTCTGGATTCTGCCGGCAAACTCAGCCGCATCGCGGACGCCGAGCGCGTTCGTCGATGGATCGAAACCTCGCACCGCTCAGCGGCCGGTCGCTCTGTGGTGGCGTCTACCCAAGGCTGATTCTTGGCTGAGTCAGCCGTTCTGAATCAACTCTCAGGGCGCTCAGTCTTGCCCATCGTGGTGGCCCAAAGAGGCTGAAATGCCCTGGGCAGTGGCCTGCAACTTGGGCAGCCACTCTTCATCGAGCCTGTCAGCGGGCGCAGAAATCGACAACCCTGCCAGCAATTTGCCCTGGTCGTCGTAAATGCCTGCGGCGATGCAGCGCACGCCGAGTTCCAACTCTTCGTTGTCACGGGCAATGCCATATTGCCGAACGCGTGACAATTCACGCTCAAGCACCGGCAGCAAAGTGATGCTGTTGCGGGTGTGGCCCACCAAGCCCGATCGCGCGGCATAAGCCCGCACCCGGATCGGGTCGTCTGCTGCGAGGAACAGTTTGCCGACCGATGTCAGGTGCAGTGGGGCACGGCCACCAATCGCACGCACCACCTGCATGCCCGAGCGTTCACTGTAAGCACGCTCGATGTAGACGATTTCGTCCCCCTGGCGCACGCTCAGGTTGACCGGTTGCTGGATCAGTTTGTGCAAGTCACGCATGGGGGCCAAAGCCGCATCGCGCACGTTCAGCCGCCCTTTGACCAGGTTGCCCAACTCCAAAAGGCGCATGCCTAGCCGATAGTTGCCCGCTTGCGGACGGTCAACAAAACGACCCGTGGTCAGGTCGTTCAGGATGCGGTGCGCGGTGGAGGGATGCAGGCCGGTTTTTTCGCTGATCTCTTTCAGGGAAATCGCTTCCTCCTTGCTGGCGAGGACATCGATCAGGCTGAAGATGCGTTCAATGACCTGGATGGTCGGCGTGGCGGGCAAGGGGGTGTCGGCTTTTCTCATGAGACTGCAATGACAAAGCGAAAAATTGATTTTACGCTGTGAAATGGCATCTGTGCGGCCTCACGCCGCCGTCCACTGCCCTTCCCGGAGGACTTCGCAGGGCTGGAACTTCGTTTTGTAGTTCATCTTGGGACTTTGTTCGATCCAGTAACCCAGATAAACGTGCGGCAGTTTCAGCTCGGCCGCTTGCTTGATTTGCCACAGCACGCCATAGGTGCCGTAGCTGGCGTCATCGTCCGGCTCGTAAAAGGTGTAAACCGCCGAAATGCCGTGGTTGAGCACATCCACGATGCTCACCATCTTGATGTCGTGCGTGATGGGGTCGGAAAACTCCACAATCCGGGTGTTGACCCGGCTTTGCAGCAAGAACTGGGTGTACTGGTCGACGCTGTCCTGGTCCATGCCACCACCCACATGCCGACGGTGCTGGTAGCGCAAATACAGCGCGTAATGCAGGGGGTCGTAGTGCAAGTTCATGACCCGGACCAACAGCTTGTCGTGCCGCGCTTGTGCCCGCCGTTGGCTGCGGCTCGGCTTGAACTGGGCCACGTCCACCCGCAAGGGCACGCAGCTTTGGCAGCCATCACAGTAGGGGCGGTAGGTGAACACGCCGCTGCGGCGAAACCCTTTGGCCACCAGGTCTGAATAAGCCTCGTTCTGAATCAGGTGGCTGGGCGTGGCCACTTGCGAGCGTGCCGAGCGCTCCGGCAGGTAGCTGCAGGCATAAGGCGCAGTCGCATAGAACTGAATCGCCTGAAGCGGTAAATCTTGAAGCTGTGTCACAAGGCAGGGGCAGTCAACGCGTCCCAGTATAAAGTTTCACCTGACCAGCCGATGGGGGCTTTGTGCTGCTCAGCTTTCACCCAATTCACAAAGTCGTCACGGGGAATTTCTCTGGCCCCCAGAGAGGCCAGATGCCGGGTGTTTTGCTGGCAGTCGATCATCTGAACACCATGCCTGCGTGCTGCGCTCACCAGCATGGCCAGTGCCATCTTGGAGCCGTCGCGCACGGTGGTGAACATCGACTCGCCAAACACCGCGTGGCCCAGGCTCACAAAATACAGACCCGCCACCAGTTGACCGTTTTGCCAGACTTCGGCGCTGTGGGCCAGGCCCATGCGGTGCAGCTGGGTGTAGGCTTCGACGATGGCGGGCACGATCCAGGTGCCTGTCTGCCCCGGCCGGGGCGCTTGCCCGCAGCGTGAGACCACTTGTGCAAAGTCCCGGTCAAAGACCATTTCCACGCCCGGCGTCAAGGTCCAGTTCTTGAGGGTCTGGCGCAGCGAACGGTGCAACTTGAATTCGCTCAAGGGCAGCACCATGCGCGGATCGGGGCTCCACCACAGCACAGGTTGCCCCGGGCTGAACCAGGGGAAGATCCCCCGCCCGTAGGCCTGAACCAACATGGCGGCGTCCAGCTGGTCGCCAGCGGCCAACAGCCCAGGCGCTTCGCTGCCAGATCCCCAGGCTTGCGAGACGGGCGGAAAAGGCTGGCCGGGTTCGAGCCAGGTCAGGGGGGGCGAAGGCCTGCTGTCGTGCATCAGCGCATTAGACAACAAAGCATGCCGCCGCTCGTTTGTCAGGCTGAAACGCGCTTATGCTCCAGACTTGGGGTGCCAGTGGGGCATCCGCCCATTTTTTGAACCCGGATGCTCCTCGATTGGCCCTCCATTTCCGGCGTCAAAGCCTGCATGACCGAACGCCAAGGTGGGGTGTCGGCTGCGCCTTGGGATGCCTTGAACCTGGGCAACCATGTGGGCGACGATCCGCAGGCGGTGGCGCACAACCGAGAACTGCTGGCGCACACCCTGGCTGCGCGCCCGGTGTTCATGGAGCAGGTTCACGGGGGACAAGTCCTCGATCTGACACACGACACGCCCGATGGATTGCAGGCCGATGCCTGCTGGACGCAGCAGTCCGGCTTGGTCTGTACAGTGATGGTGGCGGACTGTCTGCCCGTGCTCCTGTGCGACGACCGCGGTCACTGGGTCGCCGCCGCCCATGCAGGCTGGCGTGGCTTGGCCGGGCAGCAAGGGCAGGGGGTCTTGGAGTCCTTGTGGCAACAGTTGAAGGCGCAGGGTGCTCAGGCTGCGCACACGCGGGCCTGGCTGGGGCCTTGCATCGGACCTCAGGCTTTCGAAGTCGGGCCCGAGGTGCGGGCGGCTTTTGTGCAGGACGGCTTGGACCTGGCCGCGCATTTCAAGCCCCAGCCTGAGGGGCGGTTCCTGGCCGACCTGGCTGGCTTGGCCCGCTGGCGCTTGCAGCAACTGGGCATCGAGCAACTGGGCGGCAACGACAGCCAGCCCGGCTGGTGCACCGTGGGCCAACCCTCAAGGTTCTTTTCGCACCGGCGCGACAGCCGCGTCCTGGGCTCCACCGGGCGCATGGCCGCTGGCATCTGGCTGGACCGCTGAAGTGTGCGCTGTTGCGGCGGCCAGTGCCTGCGCCGCTTCTTCGGCCTTGCGCTGTGCTTTGCGCTGCGGTGTGCTCATGATGTAAACCACCAGGCTCAAGGGCACCAGGCCATACAAAATGAAGGTGATGACGGCCCCCAGCAAAGAGCCCTGGGTGCTGAAAGCTTCCGCCACGGCCATCATCAGCACCACATAAAGCCAAGCAATCACGATCAAATACATTTTTTTCTTTTCAAGTTTTAAACGGATTGTAATTTTGGTGACAATGAAAACATTGACACTGTCACTCAACGGCTGAACACAGCCATGGCGATCGATAACAGGAGACAAGCTGATGATGGACGAATCCCCCCAGTTTTGGACCCAAATGGGCGAAACTTTTCAACAAAATTTGGCCCAAAGCTGGGGCAAAGCCATGGAAAGTTTCCAGACCATGGACCTGGGTGGACTTCAGCCCGAGGGCGCACCCGCCATGCCCGCCTTGAAATTCCACGCAGACAAGTTGCAAGGTCTGCAAGCGCAGTATTTCAAGGACGCCTCCGAGGTCTGGAATCAAAGCATCCACAACAGCTTGCAAGTCAAGGACCGCCGTTTCTCCTCTGACGCCTGGTCTGCGAACCCGGTCGCGGCCTTCAATGCCGCCACTTACCTGCTGAACGCCCGCACCCTGATGGGTCTGGCCGATGCGGTCGATGCCGATGTCAAGACGCGCACCCGCATTCGCTTTGCGGTCGAGCAATGGGTGGCCGCCGCCGCCCCGAGCAACTTCCTGGCGTTCAACGCCGAAGCCCAAAAAAAGGCGGTCGACACAAAAGGCGAGAGCATCGCCAAAGGCTTTCAGAACCTGATGCACGACCTGCAGCAGGGCCACGTCTCGATGACCGACGAGAGCCTGTTCGAGGTGGGCAAGAACGTGGCCACCACCGAAGGCGCGGTGGTTTTCGAGAACGCGTTTTTCCAGCTCATCGAGTACAAGCCGCTGACCGCCAAGGTCTACGAAAAGCCGTTTTTGCTGATCCCGCCTTGCATCAACAAGTTCTACATCCTCGACCTGCAGCCTGAAAACTCCCTGATCCGCTATGCCGTGAGCCAAGGGCACCGCACTTTCGTGGTCAGCTGGCGCAACCCCGACGAGTCGCTGCAGGACAAGACCTGGGACGACTACATCGAGCAAGCCGCCATCCAGGCCATCCACACGGTGCAGGACATCACTGGGGCGCCCAAGATCAACGCTTTGGGCTTTTGTGTGGGCGGCACCATCTTGTCTACGGCATTGGCCGTTTTGGCTGCGCGTGGCGAAAAGCCCGTGGCCAGTGCCACCTTCCTCACCACCCTGATCAACTTCACCGACACGGGCATCTTGGACGTGTTCATTGACGAAAATTTCGTCAAGTTCCGTGAAATGCAAATGGGGCAGGGCGGCCTGCTCAAAGGCCAGGACCTGGCGTCCACTTTCAGCTTTTTGCGCCCGAACGACCTGGTTTGGAACTATGTGGTGGGCAACTACCTCAAAGGCGAGACACCGCCGCCCTTTGACTTGCTCTACTGGAACAGCGACTCGACCAACTTGCCTGGTCCTTTCTACGCCTGGTACCTGCGCAACACTTACCTGGAAAACAACCTGGTCAAGCCCGGCAAGGCCAAAGTCTGCGGCGCAGCCATCGACCTGCGCAAACTGGACTTGCCCGTGTACGTTTATGGTTCACGCGAAGACCACATCGTGCCCATCGGTGGTGCGTATGCGAGCACCCAGGTGCTGCCGGGCAAGAAGCGTTTTGTCATGGGCGCTTCAGGCCACATCGCTGGCGTGATCAACCCACCCGCCTCTAAAAAGCGCAGCCACTGGTTGCGCGAGGACGGCAAGTTCCCGGCCGATGTGAACGACTGGATTGCGGGTGCCAAAGAAGTGCCCGGCAGCTGGTGGACCGACTGGTCTGATTGGCTCAAGACCCATGCTGGCAAGCAAATTGCTGCACCCAAGACTTATGGCAAGGGTGCCAAGTTCAAAGCCATCGAAGCGGCCCCTGGCCGTTATGTCAAGGCCAAGGCCTGATTGATTTTTTATTGGAGACAAAAATGGAAGACATCGTCATCGTTTCAGCCGCCCGCACCGCTGTGGGCAAGTTCGGCGGCTCGCTCGCCAAAACCCCCGCTACCGAATTGGGCAGCATCGTCATCAAAAGCTTGCTTGAGCGCAGTGGTTTGCCTGTGGACGCCATTGGCGAAGTCATCATGGGCCAAGTTTTGGCTGCAGGCGTGGGTCAAAACCCAGCACGCCAAGCCATGATGAAAGCCGGTGTGGCCAAAGAAACACCAGCACTGACCATCAACGCCGTTTGTGGCTCGGGCCTGAAGGCCGTGATGCTGGCGGCGCAGGCCGTGGCTTGGGGCGACAGCGAAATCGTGATCGCCGGCGGCCAGGAAAACATGAGCGCCAGCCCCCACGTTTTGAATGGCAGCCGCGACGGCCAGCGCATGGGCGATTGGAAGATGACCGACACCATGATCGTGGACGGTCTGTGGGACGTGTACAACCAGTACCACATGGGCATCACCGCTGAGAACGTGGCCAAGGCCCACGGCATCACCCGTGAAATGCAAGACGCTCTGGCTGCAGGCAGCCAGAGCAAAGCCGCAGCCGCCCAAGAAGCGGGCAAGTTCAAAGACGAAATCGTCGATGTGCTGATCCCTCAGCGCAAGGGCGATGCCTTGGTGTTCAACACCGACGAGTTCATCAACAAGAAAACCAGCGCCGAAGTGTTGGCTGGCCTGCGCCCTGCGTTCGACAAGGCCGGCAGCGTCACCGCTGGCAACGCCTCGGGCATCAACGACGGCGCCGCTGCCGTGATGGTCATGAGCGCCAAAAAAGCCGCAGCCCTGGGCCTCAAGCCTCTGGCCCGCATTGCTGCTTTTGGCACCAGCGGTCTGGACCCGGCGCACATGGGCATGGGCCCAGTGCCTGCGTCGCAAAAAGCGCTGGCCCGTGCAGGCTGGAAAGCGCAAGACGTGGACCTGTTCGAGCTGAACGAGGCCTTTGCCGCGCAAGCCTGCGCTGTGAACCTTGCGCTCGACATCGATCCGGCCAAAGTCAACGTCAACGGCGGTGCAATCGCCATCGGTCACCCCATCGGCGCGTCCGGTTGCCGCATTCTGGTGACACTGCTGCACGAAATGCAGCGCAGCAATGCCAAAAAGGGCTTGGCCGCTTTGTGCATTGGCGGCGGCATGGGCGTGTCCCTGGCCATCGAACGCGCCTGATTCAAATCCCTATCGTTTTTCAACAACTCATAAAAATGGAGACAACCTCATGAGTCAAAAAGTAGCTTACGTCACAGGTGGCATGGGCGGCATCGGTACCTCGATCTGCCAGCGCCTGCACCAAGATGGTTTCAAGGTCATCGCCGGTTGCGGCCCGACCCGTGACTTCACCAAATGGCTGGACGAGCAAAAAGCCCTGGGCTTCACCTTCTATGCATCGGTGGGCAACGTGGGCGACTGGGACTCCACCGTCGCTGCGTTCACCAAAGCCAAAGAAGACCATGGCGTCATCGATGTGCTGGTGAACAACGCCGGCATCACCAAAGACCGCGTGTTCCTCAAAATGACACGCGAAGACTGGGACGCTGTGATCGACACCAACCTGAACTCCATGTTCAACGTGACCAAACAGGTCGTGCCTGACATGGTGGAAAAAGGCTGGGGCCGCATCATCCAGATCTCGTCGGTGAATGGCAACAAAGGCCAAGCGGGTCAAACCAACTACTCGGCCGCCAAAGCGGGCATGCACGGCTTCTCAATGGCCCTGGCCCAAGAGATGGCCACCAAAGGCGTGACTGTGAACACCGTGAGCCCTGGCTACATCGGCACCGACATGGTCAACGCCATCCGTCCTGACGTGCTCGAGAAAATCGTGGCCACTGTGCCCGTCAAGCGTCTGGGCAAGCCCAGCGAAATCGCCTCCATCGTGGCTTGGTTGGCCAGCGAAGAGGGCGGTTACGCCACCGGCGCTGACTTCTCGGTCAACGGCGGTCTGCACATGGGTTGATGCGCTGGCATCACCCACAAAAAAACCCGCCTCGGCGGGTTTTTTTGCGCCTGCTCTGTCGCAGGCAAGGCCTCACAACGGGGTCAGTGGCCCACTGACTTGGCGGTGCCCACCATCTGCATTGCAGAGGCAATGAGGCCCGAGACTTCGGTCATGTTGCCGGGCACGATCAAGGTGGTTTTGGCGTCTTGCGCCACCTTGCCATAGGCCTGCACAGCTTGCTCGGCCACTTTCAGTTGCACGGCTTGTTCGCCGCCGGGTTGGCGAATGGCCGCAGCAATGCGCTCAATCGCTTGCGCGGTGGCGTTGGCCATTTCGGTGATGGCGGCGGCATCGCCCTGGGCCTTGTTGATGGCGGCCTGCTTTTCGCCCTCCGAGCGGGCAATGAAGGCCTCACGTTCGCCGGTCGCGATGTTGATTTGCTCCTGGCGGCGGCCTTCGGAGGCCGCGATCAAGGCGCGCTTTTCGCGCTCGGCGGTGATCTGTGACTGCATGGCATGCAGGATTTCGCTGGGCGGCGTCAGGTCTTTGATTTCGTAACGCAGCACCTTCACGCCCCAGTTGAGCGCGGCTTCGTCGATGGCGGCCACGACCTGCGCGTTGATGATGTCGCGCTCCTCAAAGGTCTTGTCCAGCTCCAGTTTGCCGATCACGCTGCGCAGGCTGGTCTGCGCCAGCTGCGTCACGGCCACGATGTAGTTGGACGAACCGTAGCTGGCCAGCTTGGGGTCGGTGACCTGGAAGTACAAAATGCCGTCGACCTGCAGTTGGGTGTTGTCGCGGGTGATGCAAATCTGGCTCGGCACATCGAGCGGTATTTCTTTCAGGCTGTGCTTTTGAATCACGTTGTCGATGAAGGGCACCACAAAGTTCAAGCCCGGCGTGAGGCTGGCGTGGTATTTGCCTAGGCGCTCGACCACCCAGGCGTGCTGCTGGGGCACGACCTTGACGGTCTTGATGATGAACAAGACCGCGATGGCCAGTATGACAAGTGCAATTTCCATGAAGATTCTCCCTGTTGAATGTCGTTTGAAACTCAGATTTTTTTGAGCACCAGCCGGCTGCCGCTGATCGCTTCGATGCGGTGCAAGCCCGGCTCGGGGTTGGGGCCAGGGGCGCTCACCGCAGCCCAAAGTGCCCCTCGGTGCTTGACCTGAGTGCTGCCTTCGGCGTCCCAGGCTTGGACTTGCACGGTTTCACCGATGTCCAAGTGCAGGTCCTGCGCACTGGCAGGATCGGACGGGTTGTGATGCTGGCGGTAACGGCCCCAAAGGATCACCGCCAGCCCGCCCACCACCGCAGCGGTCACCAGCTGGCCGGAGAGCCCGGCGCCTGCCAGTGCCGCGAGTGCAGCGGCGGCGGCCCCGATGGCCAGCATCAAAAGGTAAAAAGTGCCGGACATCAGCTCCATCGCCACCAGCACACCGGTCAAGATCCACCAAATCGTCGTTTCGTTCATTTGCGCTCCTTGGGCTCGAATGCGATGTGTTCCATGTTACCTATTGTTTTCTGAGCCGAGCCGTTTGTCCATGCATCGGCAGGGATAATCAGGCCCCATGCAATTCCCCGATGCCCAACGCTGGCGCCTGTCCGTGGCGCCCATGATGGATTGGACCGACCGCCACTGCCGGTACTTCCATCGTCTGCTGACCCAGCACACGCTTTTGTACACCGAGATGGTGACCACAGGGGCGTTGCGCCACGGCAGTGTGCAGCGGCATTTGCGCTTCAATGCCCAAGAGCACCCGGTGGCCCTGCAACTGGGCGGCAGCGATGCCGCCGATCTGGCCCATGCGGCCAAACTGGGCCAGGAATGGGGTTATGACGAGATCAACCTCAACTGCGGCTGCCCCTCAGACCGGGTGCAGCGCGGTGCTTTTGGCGCATGCCTCATGAACGAGCCGCGCACCGTGGCCGATGGCGTCAAAGCCATGCTCGATGTGGTCGATGTGCCAGTGACCGTGAAGCACCGCATTGGCATCGACAAGATCGAAAGTTACGACTTTGTGCGCGACTTTGTGGGCACGGTGAGTGAGGCCGGTTGCAAGGTGTTCATCGTGCATGCCCGCAATGCCTGGCTCGATGGTCTTTCTCCCAAAGAGAACCGCGAAATTCCGCCGCTGCGTTACGAGCTGGCTTACCAGCTCAAAAAAGACTTTCCGGACTTGCTGATTGCTGTGAATGGTGGCATCAAGACCAACGCCGAGATCGCCAGTCATTTGCAACACGCCGACGGTGTGATGGTCGGGCGCGAAGCTTATTACAACCCCTGGCTGTTGGGCACTTGGGACGCCGAGTTTTATGGCGACACGCATGAGGTGCCCAGCCGCGAAGCAGTGGAAGAGGCCATGGTGGCCTACATGGAGCGGGCCTTTGCCGAAGACGGCTGCCCTTGGTATGCGATTGCGCGCCACATGCTGGGCCTGTACCACGGCGAGCGGGGTGGTCGTTACTGGCGTCAGGTCTGGAGCAACCACAAGCTCAAGCCTTTGCCGCCGCGTGAGGTCTGGCTGCAGGCCCGTGAGGCGCTGGCCCGTGGGGCCGAAGTGCCCGCCTGATCTGCTTATTGCGCGGCCTGCAGGCCGTTCGTGAAGTGCGCTGACATGCGCTCGGCCGCCAGTTCAGGCTGGCGTGCTTTCAGGGCCTCCACAATGTCCCGGTGCTCGGCCAAGGACTGCTCGATCCGGCCTTCCTTGAACAGGGAGTTGTGGCGGTTGAGTTTCATCACCTTGCGCAGGTCGGCCACCATCTGGTCGCGCCAGCGGTTGTCGGCGATCTGCAGCAGCAGCATGTGGAAGGCTTCATTGACCTGAAAGAACCGGTCGCGGTCGCTGGTGGCGTTTTCCAGGTCTTGCTGTAATTGAGCGATTTGGGCCATCTGAGCATCGCTGGCGCTTTGGGCCACCACGCGGGCCGCGTCGGATTCGAGCAAGGCCAGCAGATGGTAGACGTTTCGCAGGTCTTTCTCGCTGACCTCGGTCACATAGGCACCCCGGCGCACCTTCATGGTCACCAGGCCTTCGGCGGCCAGGACTTTGAGGGCTTCACGCAAGGGGGTTCGGCTGATGCCCAGCGCCTCGGCGATGCGCAGCTCGTCGATCCAGCTGCCGGGCTCGAGTTCGCGGGCAAAGATGCGTTGGCGCAGGAGTTCGGCAACTTCTTCGTACAGGGCGCGGGGAGCGAGGGACAGGGCAGACATCGTGTATTGGATCAGGGGCAGAGCGGGCTTGGTCAAGGCCGACTTGACGGGCATTTCAGATGCCGGATTGTAAGCGGGTTAAAATATTCTGCATCAATAATTATGAATCACGGTGTTTGTAAGCGGGTAGGCAGCCATGGGCTGCCAAAATCAGCGCAAGCAAATTTTTGTCTCGAAAGTGGTGAGCCATGTCGTCGAAATCCTTTGAATTCAATGCTTCTAACCTGGAAGCCTGGCAAAAAGCAGCGGTCAAATCCGCCCCCGGTGGCGATGTGTCGGCCCTGAACTGGAAGACGCCCGACGGCATCGTCGTCAAGCCTTTGTATACAGCGGCCGATACGGCCAATTTGCCCTACGCCAACACGCTGCCGGGTTTTGAGCCTTTCCTGCGCGGCCCGCAAGCCACCATGTACGCGGTGCGCCCCTGGACGATCCGCCAGTACGCGGGTTTTTCGACTGCCGAGGAATCCAACGCCTTCTACCGCAAGGCGCTGGCCGCTGGCGGTCAAGGCGTGTCGGTCGCGTTTGACCTGGCCACCCACCGGGGTTACGACTCCGACCACCCCCGTGTGGAGGGCGATGTGGGCAAGGCCGGTGTGGCGATCGACTCGGTCGAAGACATGAAGATTTTGTTCAATGAGATCCCGCTCGACAAAGTCAGTGTGTCCATGACCATGAACGGCGCGGTGCTGCCTGTGCTGGCCGGTTATGTGGTGGCCGCCGAAGAGCAGGGCGTGAGCCAAGACAAACTCTCCGGAACGATTCAGAACGACATTCTGAAAGAGTTCATGGTGCGCAACACCTACATCTACCCGCCCGAGCCGTCGATGAAGATCATCGGCGACATCATCGAGTACACGGCCAAGAATATGCCCAAGTTCAACTCGATCTCGATCTCGGGTTACCACATGCAAGAGGCCGGTGCCAACCAGGCACTGGAAATGGCCTTCACCCTGGCCGACGGTAAAGAGTATGTGAAAACCGCCATTGCCAAGGGCATGGACGTGGACGACTTCGCGGGCCGCTTGTCCTTCTTCTGGGCGGTGGGCATGAACTTTTATTTGGAAATCGCCAAGATGCGCGCGGCGCGCCTGCTGTGGTGCCGCATCATGAAAGGCTTTGACGCCAAGAACCCCAAGAGCCTCATGCTGCGCACGCACAGCCAAACGTCTGGCTGGTCGCTCACCGAGCAAGACCCCTACAACAACGTGGTGCGCACCACCATCGAAGCCATGGCGGCCGTGTTTGGCGGCACCCAGTCGCTGCACACCAACTCGCTGGACGAAGCCATCGCGCTGCCCACCGAATTCAGCTCGCGCATCGCCCGCAACACCCAGCTGATCATCCAGGAAGAAACCCACATCACCAATGTGATCGACCCTTGGGCCGGTTCTTACATGATGGAAAGCCTCACGCAAGAGATGGCCGACAAGGCCTGGGCCATCATCGAAGAAGTCGAAGCCATGGGTGGCATGACCAAGGCCGTGGACAGCGGCTGGGCCAAGCTGAAGATCGAAGCCGCCGCCGCTGAAAAGCAGGCCCGCATCGATTCGGGCAAAGACGTCATCGTCGGCGTCAACAAGTACAAACTGGCCAAGGAAGACCTGGTGGACAGCTTGTCGATCGACAACGTCAAGGTGCGCGACGGCCAGATTGAACGCCTCAAAGCCATTCGCGCCAGCCGCGACAGCGCCAAGGTGCAAGCCGCTTTGGAAGCTTTGACCGCATCGGCCGAATCCGGGCAGGGCAACCTGCTGGACTTGTCCATTCAGGCTGTCCGACTGCGCGCCACGGTGGGTGAAATCTCCGACGCGCTGGAGTCTGTTTATGGCCGCCACCGCGCCGACACCCAAAAGGTGACCGGTGTGTACGCTGCCGCTTACGACTCGGCCGAAGGCTGGGAACAACTGCAAAAAGAAATCGCTGGTTTTGCCGACCAGCACGGCCGTCGCCCCCGCGTGATGATCGCCAAGCTGGGCCAAGACGGCCACGACCGGGGTGCCAAAGTGGTGGCCACCGCCTATGCCGACCTGGGCTTTGACGTGGACATGGGCCCACTGTTCCAGACCCCCGAAGAGTGCGCCCGCCAAGCCATCGAGAACGACGTGCACGCCGTGGGCGTGTCTACATTGGCCGCCGGTCACAAGACCTTGGTGCCCGCCATCATTGCCGAGCTGAAAAAGCAGGGCGCGGACGACATCATCGTGTTCGTGGGGGGGGTGATCCCGCGTCAAGACTACGAGATGCTGTACGACGCAGGCGTCAAAGGCATCTATGGCCCCGGCACACCGATCCCGGCCAGCGCCAAGGACGTGCTGGAGCAGATCAAGAAGGCCGCGGCCTGATCGCTCAAGACAGGACACCGGCGTGACGCCTGATCAGTTGTTGCCAGGTTTGCTGCAGGGCTCCGCGCCCGTGCAGCGCCGCGCCATGGCCAAAGCCATCACGCTGCTCGAGTCCACCCGTGCCGACCACCGCGTGCAGGCCGACGAACTGCTCACGGCCATGCTGCCGCACACGGGCCAGTCTTTGCGGCTGGGCATCAGCGGTGTGCCGGGCGTGGGCAAGTCCACTTTCATCGAGGCCTTGGGCCTGTACCTGATCGCTCAGGGCCACCGCGTGGCGGTGCTGGCGGTCGATCCGTCCAGCACCGTGTCGGGCGGCTCCATCTTGGGCGACAAGACGCGCATGGAACATTTGAGCGTGCATCCGCAGGCTTACATCCGCCCCAGCCCCAGCAGCGGTACGCTGGGCGGTGTGGCCGAGAAAACCCGCGAGTCTATGCTGGTCTGCGAGGCCGCAGGCTACGACGTGGTCATCGTCGAGACCGTGGGCGTGGGCCAGAGCGAGACAGCGGTGGCCAACATGAGCGACATGTTTGTGCTGCTGCAGTTGCCCAACGCAGGTGACGATCTGCAAGCCATCAAAAAAGGCGTGATGGAAATCGCCGACCTGGTGGTCATCAACAAGGCCGATATCGACGCCTTGGCCGCGACCCGCGCGCAATTGCAAATCACCAGCGCGCTGCAATTGCTGGGCATGCACGCCTCGTCGGGCCACATGCACGGCGACGACAGTGTCTGGCACCCCAAGGTGGTGCAGATCAGCGCCTTGCTCAACCAAGGCGTGGACAGCTTCTGGGCGGCGGTGAGTGAATTCAAAACCCTTCAAATGAAGAACGGACGCTTTGCCATCCGTCGCCAACAGCAAGCCCTCTCGTGGATGTGGGAACGCATCGACGCGGGGCTCAAGCAAAACTTCCGGGCGCAGCCGCGTGTGCAAATGCTGCTGCCCCAACTCAGTCAACAAGTTGGAGCAGGTCAGTTGGCCGCTTCGACGGCTGCCCGTCAACTGCTCAGCGCTTATGAAACGACAAGTCAAAGCGCAGGGTTAATTTGAAATCTTCCTGGAGAAAAGAGAGCCACCATGCAAGACATCCTTGAACAACTGGAACAAAAGCGCGCTGCGGCCCGCTTGGGCGGCGGGCAAAAGCGCATTGATGCGCAGCACGCCAAAGGCAAACTCACGGCGCGCGAACGCCTGGAGGTCTTGCTGGATGAAGGTACCTTCGAAGAGTGGGACATGTTCGTCGAACACCGTTGCACCGACTTCGGCATGGAAAACAACAAGATCCCTGGCGACGGCGTGGTCACCGGCTACGGCATGATCAACGGCCGTCTGGTCTTCGTGTTCAGCCAGGACTTCACCGTGTACGGCGGCGCTTTGTCTGAAACACACGCCGAGAAAATCTGCAAGATCATGGACCAGGCGATGAAAGTCGGCGCGCCAGTGATCGGCCTGAATGACTCAGGCGGTGCCCGCATTCAAGAGGGTGTGGCTTCGCTTGGCGGTTATGCCGACGTGTTCCAGCGCAATGTGATGGCTTCAGGTGTGGTGCCGCAGATCAGCATGATCATGGGCCCATCGGCCGGTGGTGCGGTGTATTCCCCAGCCCTGACCGACTTCATCTTCATGGTCAAAGACACGTCTTACATGTTCGTGACCGGCCCTGAAGTGGTCAAGACCGTGACCCACGAAGAAGTGACCGCCGAAGAGCTGGGCGGCGCGCTGACCCACACCACCAAGAGCGGTGTGGCCGACATGGCGTTTGAGAACGATGTCGAAGCGCTGCTGATGCTGCGCCGCCTCTACAACTACCTGCCACTGAACAACCGTGAGAAGGCCCCGGTGCGCAAGAGCGGCGACCCGACCGACCGCATGGACATGAGCCTGGACACGCTGGTGCCCGAGAACCCCAACAAGGCCTATGACATGAAGGAGCTCATCGTCAAGACCGTGGACGATGGTGACTTCTTTGAGCTGCAGCCCGATTACGCCAAAAACATCCTGATCGGCTTTGCCCGCATGGACGGTCAGACCGTCGGCATCGTGGCCAACCAGCCGCTGGTGTTGGCCGGTTGCCTGGACATCAAGAGCTCCATCAAGGCGGCCCGCTTTGTGCGCTTTTGCGATGCGTTCAACATCCCCGTCATCACCTTTGTGGATGTGCCCGGCTTCATGCCCGGCACCAGCCAAGAGTTCGGCGGCATCATCAAGCACGGTGCCAAGTTGCTGTACGCGTACGCCGAGTGCACAGTGCCAAAAATCACCGTCATCACACGCAAGGCCTACGGCGGCGCGTACGACGTGATGGCCTCCAAGCACCTGCGCGGTGACGTGAACTTCGCATGGCCCAATGCTGAAATCGCGGTGATGGGTGCCAAGGGCGCGGTGGAAATCATCTTCCGCGAAGACAAAGGCGATCCCGAAAAACTGGCCGCCAAAGAAGCCGAATACAAAGCCCGCTTTGCCAACCCCTTTGTGGCGGGCGCACGCGGCTTCATCGACGACGTCATCCAGCCGCACGAAACCCGCAAGCGCATTGCCCGCTCGCTGGTCATGCTCAAAGACAAGAAGATTGAAAACCCATGGCGCAAGCACGGGAACATTCCACTGTGATTGCCAAGGAGAAGAACAAGATGTTTACCAAAATCCTGATTGCCAACCGCGGCGAAATCGCTTGCCGTGTCATCGCCACCGCCCACAAGATGGGCATCCAAACCGTGGCTGTTTATTCCGAAGCCGACAAAGAAGCGCGCCATGTGCAACTGGCCGACGA
>CANBTZ010000006.1 GCA_947372495.1 Comamonadaceae bacterium
TTCACTGCGCATCTCGCTGGTCAGGGTGCAAGCCTGCGCCTCGGCGCTCCTTGAGCAAATACGTGGGGCGGCGCTTGACCTCGTCGTAAATGCGGCCCACGTACTCGGCCATGATGCCCAAGGACAGCAGCTGGATGCCACTGAAGAACATCACGCTGACCACGATGGTGGCGTAGCCGGGCACCCGCACACCCCAGAAAAAGTGCTCCACCACCACCCATGCGCCGTAACCCATGGCCGTGAGCGCCAGGATCAAACCCGTGAGGGTCAGCAAGCGCAACGGCACGGTGGAAAAAGCCAGCATGCCCGTGAGCGCCAGCGAAAAGGCCCCACGCAGGCCAAAGCTGCTTTGGCCGTCTTGACGGGGCAAAGGTTCGTAATCGATCGCCACACTCGGAAAGCCGACCCAGGCGTAAAGGCCCTTCATGAAGCGGTTGCGCTCGGGCAGCGCGTTGAGCGCCTGCACCACACGGCGGTCCATCAGGCGAAAGTCGCCCGCGTGCGCCGGAATCTGAACCCGGTTGCCCCAGTTGATGAGGCGGTAAAACCAGCCCGTCAGCCAACCGTGCAGGGCCGATTGGTCGTCCCGGCTGCTGCGCACGGCATAGACCACGTCCAGGCCTTCGCGCCACTTTTGCAGCATCAGCGGCACCAAGTCGGCCGGGTGCTGGCCATCGGCGTCCATCAGCACCACCACATCACCTTGCGCAGCTTCAAGGCCAGCCGTCAAAGCCGCTTCCTTGCCAAAATTGCGCGACAGGTCGAGGAACACCACCTCGGGCCACTGCGCACACAAGTCGCGTGCCACCTGCGCCGTGTTGTCGCGGCTGCCATCGTTGATGAGGATGAGTTCGACCCGATCGGCCAAGGTTTTGAGGACATTCAGCACGGCCGGCACCACTTGGGGCAGGTTACTGGCCTCGTTGTAAGCGGGCATGACGCACGAAAGCGTCAGGGTGTCTTTGGTGCGGGCCAAACGGGACATGCCGCGATCTCCAATCAGTGAGGGGGAACAGGACCATGCCCTGGGCGGGATGGTGCTGCTTTTCATTCGGCAAGCATAACCGCAGCCCGGGCCACAATCGCCTGAACGGGGCGGTCTTCGCCCGCCCCGTAAAATCGGGGCATGCTTTCTGCCAAACAACATTTGCTCGCGGCCTTGGCCGCAGAACTCGACAAACTCCAACCCGGCGCAGGTGCGCGCGCGGCCTTTGAATCCCCCAAGGTGGCCGCCCATGGCGACCTGGCCTGCACGGCCGCCATGCAGCTGGCCAAAGCCCTGAAACAAAACCCCCGCCAGCTGGGAGAAGCCCTGCGCGAAGCGCTGCTGGCCACCCCCGCTTTCCAGCAATGGGTCGATGCGATTGAATTGGCGGGCCCAGGCTTCATCAACATCCGCCTCAAAGACGCGGCCAAGCAGGCCGTGGTGCACGAAGTGCTGCAAGCCGGTGCCGACTTTGGCAGCCAACCCGCCCAAGCCAACAAGGTGCTGGTCGAGTTCGTCTCGGCCAACCCCACCGGTCCGCTGCATGTGGGCCATGGCCGCCAAGCGGCTTTGGGTGACGCCATCTGCAATCTGCTGGCCACGCAAGGCCAGCAGGTCTACCGCGAGTTCTATTACAACGACGCGGGTGTGCAGATCGGCACCCTGGCCAAGAGCACACACATGCGGGCCATGGGCGTCAAGCCCGGTGACGCCAGCTGGCCCACCGACCCCGAGAACCCCGAAAGCAAGGCGTTCTACAACGGCGACTACATCCAAGACATCGCCAACGACTTTCTGGCCCAAAAAACCGTCAAATCGGACGACCGCGAGTTCACCGCCAGTGGCGATGTGAACGACCTGGACGGCATGCGCCAGTTTGCTGTGGCTTATTTGCGCCACGAGCAAGACCTGGACTTGAAGGCCTTTGACGTCAAATTCGACAACTACTACCTGGAGTCAAGCCTGTACACCAGCGGCAAGGTCGACGCCGCTGTGCAAAAGCTCAAGGACGCAGGCAAGACCTACGAGCAAGACGGCGCGCTGTGGCTCAAATCGACCGACTACGGCGACGACAAAGACCGCGTCATGCGCAAAGGCGACGGCACCTTCACCTACTTTGTGCCCGATGTGGCGTACCACATCGCCAAGTGGGAACGCGGCTTCTCCCGTGTGGTCAACATCCAGGGCACCGACCACCACGGCACCATTGCCCGCGTGCGTGCGGGCCTGCAGGCGGCCAATGTCGGCATCCCCGAGGGCTACCCCGACTACGTGCTGCACACCATGGTGCGCGTCATGCGCGGCGGCGAAGAGGTCAAGATCTCCAAGCGCGCTGGCAGTTACGTCACGCTGCGCGACCTGATCGAGTGGACCAGCAAAGACGCGGTGCGTTTCTTTTTGCTCTCGCGCAAGCCCGACACCGAATACATCTTCGACATCGACCTGGCGCTGGCGCAAAACAACGACAACCCGGTTTACTACGTTCAGTACGCCCACGCACGCATCTGCTCGGTGCTGGCGGCCTGGGGTGGCGACAAGGCTTCTCTGAATGCAGCCAACTTGAGCGCGCTGCAAAGCCCGCAAGCCCAAGCCCTGATGCTGGCCCTGGCCAAATACCCCGAGATGCTGACGTCAGCCGCCAACGACTTCGCCCCGCACGACGTGACCTTTTATTTGCGCGACCTGGCCTCGCTGTACCACAGCTACTACGACGCCGAACGCATCTTGGTCGACGACGAGGCGGTCAAGCTGGCCCGTTTGGCGCTGGTCGCCGCCACCGCCCAGGTGCTGCACAATGGCCTGAAGGTGCTGGGCGTTTCCGCACCGATCAAAATGTGAACATGCACATGAAAAATACACAACGTGGCGGCACACTGCTGGGCTTCATCATCGGTTTGGTGATTGGCTTGGGCGTGGCCTTGGGCGTGGCCATTTACGTGACCAAGGTGCCCACGCCCTTCTCGAACAAGAACCAGACCCGCTCGACAGACCAGGACGAAGCCGAGAGCCAGAAAAACAAAGAGTGGAACCCCAACGGCGTGCTGCAACCCAAGCCCCCGGCAACTTCGCCTGGCACGCCTACTGCACCCGACAGTGCATCCGACAAGGTGCCAAGTGAGCCCCTCAAAGGCGAAATCAAACCCGCCGTGACAGCCGACCCGTCGGCCGAAGCCAAAAACAAGCCCGGCCTGTCCACACCAGCCGCAGCCGCCAATGGCCCCGACCCCTTCCAGTATTTTGTGCAGGCGGGTGCTTTCCGTTACGCCACCGATGCCGACACCCAAAAAGCCAAGCTCGCCATGCTGGGCTTGGACGCCAAGGTCTCTGAGCGCGAGCAAGGCGGTCGCAGCGTGTTTCGGGTGCGCCTGGGCCCCTTTGAAGACAAAACCGCTGCCGAGCGCGTTCGCAGCAAGCTCGAAGCCAGCAGCATGGAAAACACCATCGTGCGCGTGCAGCGCTGAACACGGTCCACTTTTGGAGATCTCATGAAACGCCGATTTTTCTCTTCTGCCCTGCTGGCCACCACCGCTTGGCTCAGCGCCCTGCCCGCAAAAGCCCAATGGGCCTTCAAAGCGGGCAAGGACTACGCGGTGCTCGAACGCCCGGTGCCCACCGATGCAGGCCCCGGCAAAGTCGAGCTGCTGGAGTTCTTCTGGTACAGCTGCCCCCACTGCAACAAGTTCGAGCCCACCTTTGCCCAATGGGTCAAAGATGCGCCCAAAGACGTGACGGTTCGCCGCGTGCCCATCGCCTTCCGTGAAGACTTCGCGCCGCAGCAGCGCCTGTTTTACACGCTCGAAGCCATGGACCTTTTGGGCAGCCTGCACGGCAAGGTGTTCCATGCCGTGCACGAAGAGCGCCTGCCTCTGAACACCGAAGCCACCATCTTGGCTTGGGTTGAAAAACAAGGCGTGGACAAAGCCAAGTTCAGCGACATCTTCAAATCGTTCGCAGTGACCAGCAAGATCAAAAAAGCGGTTCAACTGCAAAACGATTTCCGCATCGAAGGCGTGCCTTCGCTGGGCATTGCTGGGCGTTTTTACACCGACGGCGGCCTGGCCGGCAGCATGGAGCGCGCCCTGAAAGTGGCCGAGTCCTTGATCGCGCAAGCGCGCACAGGCAAATAAGCCCGGCACGCGTCAAACCAGCCCACCACCCGGTGGGCTTTTTTTCGCCTGTACCAGGCGTGGCCTCGGGAAACACCGCCGCTTGCCCCTACAATCGGCCAACACCAGCAAGATTCGT
Source organism: Comamonadaceae bacterium (assembly GCA_947372495.1). GTDB lineage: Bacteria > Pseudomonadota > Gammaproteobacteria > Burkholderiales > Burkholderiaceae_C > Limnohabitans_A. The sequence goes on from CANBTZ010000006.1 coordinate 4,232, forward strand.
GCCCCATGAAGTATTTCCAGCCATTGCTCTGCGCCTTGCTTTGGACTCTCCATTGGGCTCCCGTGTGGGCGGAAAAAGCCGATCGCGACAAGCCCATGCAGATCGAAGCCGACCGCATGCAGCACGACGAAGGCAAAAAACTCACCCAATTTTTCGGCAATGTGCAGGCAGTCAAAGGCACGATGGTGATGCGCGCTGCGCGCATGGACGTGCAGCAAGACGAACAAGGCAAGCAAAAGGCCTGGCTCTGGGCGGCCAGTGGCGAGCGGGTCTTTTTCAGGCAAAAGCGCGAAGGCCTGGACGAATACACCGAAGGCGAAGCTGAAACCGCCGAGTACGAGGGCGAGAGCGACGTGCTCACCTTGCTGACCCGCGCCGAAATGCGCATGCTGCGCGGCACGCAATTGGCCGACCAGATCCTGGGGCACAAAATCGTTTTCAACAACACCACCGAAGTCATGTCGGTGGATGGCCAGCGCAAAGACAAAAACACCGACACCCGCAACCAACGCGTGCGTGCGGTGTTGGTGCCCAAGCCAGCGGCCTCTGCCCCCATGCCGCCGCCACTGCGCAGCAGCCCGAGCCTCAAGGACAGCAAACCATGAGCGCCTTGCGACAAGGCGAAGGGCTCGAAGCCCGGCACCTGAAAAAAGCCTACGGCAGCCGCAAGGTGGTGCACGACGTGTCGGTGCATGTGAGCAAGGGCGAAGTGGTCGGCCTGCTCGGCCCCAACGGTGCAGGCAAGACCACCTCGTTCTACATGATCGTGGGCCTGGTGCGGGCTGATGGCGGCCAGATCCTGATCGACGGCCAGGACGTGACCCAGTCGCCCATCCACAAGCGCTCGCGCATGGGCCTGTCTTACCTGCCGCAAGAAGCGTCGATCTTTCGCAAGCTGTCGGTGGCCGACAACGTGCGTGCCATTTTGGAGCTGCAGCTCGATGCGCAAGGCCTGCCCCTGGCGTCCGCCGTGGTCGAAGGCAAACTCACCGCCTTGCTGAACGACCTGCGGGTCGACCACCTGCGCGACTCCCCGGCCATTGCGCTGTCAGGGGGCGAGCGCCGCCGTGTGGAGATTGCACGCGCTCTGGCGACCGACCCGCGCTTCATCTTGCTTGACGAGCCTTTTGCCGGCATCGACCCGATCGCGGTGATCGAGATCCAGCGCATCATCGCCTTCCTCAAGCAGGGCGGCATCGGCGTGCTCATCACCGACCACAACGTGCGCGAAACGCTGGGCATTTGCGACCACGCCTACATCATCAGCGAAGGGCGTGTGCTGGCTGAAGGCACGCCCGACGACATCGTCAACAACGCCGATGTGCGCCGGGTGTACCTGGGCGAACACTTCCGAATGTGACGAACCAGTGAACCGCACAATGCATTCCGACATGAAAGCCACGACATGAAACCGAGTCTGTCGCTGCGCATGTCCCAGCACCTGGCGCTCACGCCCCAGCTGCAACAATCGATCCGCCTGCTGCAACTGTCCACTCTGGAGTTGTCGCAAGAAGTCGATCAGATGCTCGACGAAAACCCCTTCCTGGAGCGCGCGAGCGAAGAGGCGCCGATGGAAGACTACGGTCTCTCGCAAGCCGATGCCAAAGTCAGCTTGGGCGACCGCGTCAGCGAAAGCGCCAGCGACAACCACAGTGACGACAACGCCGAACCCCGCGAAGAAGCACTGACCGATGTGGCCGAAAGCTGGGAAGGCGACGGCAGCGTCGAGATGCAGCCCGACGACAGCGAATGGGGTGGCGACGCTGGCTCGCGCCAAAACAACAGCAACGAAGAAGTGGCCGATGCGGTGGAGCTGGCCCGCAGTGCGGGCTCTTTGACCGACCACCTGCACCGCCAAGCCTTGTCGCTGCGCCTGTCCGAGATCGACCGGGCCGCCCTGCGTTTTTTGATCGAATCGGTCAACGACGACGGCTACCTCGAAGACAGCCTGGCCGAGCTGGCCGCGACCTTGGCTCCGGCCGACGACCTGGAGCAGATCGACGAACTGGTGCACCGCTTCACGGTGGCTTTGAGCTTGCTGCAATCGCTCGAGCCCGTGGGAGTGGGCGCACGCAACCTCAACGAGTGTCTGCAACTGCAACTGCGCGCACAGCTGCGCGACCAACCCACCAACGCCCTGGCGCAAGCAGCCCTCAAGGTGTGCGGGCAGCCGCTGGAGTTGACCGCCAAACGCGACTTCAAAAAACTTGCCCTGCTTTGCGGCGAAGACGAAACGCAGATCAAAGCCGCGCTGCAACACATCGCCCGGCTGGAGCCCAAACCGGGCCGCCCCTTTGTGCAGGCCGAGCGCAACATCATCATCCCCGACGTGATCGTCACCTCGGTCGGACGCGGCCCCAACCCCAAGTTCCGGGTGCAGCTCAACCCCGATGTGATGCCCAAGCTGCGGGTGCACGACATCTATGCCAACGCGCTGCGCGGCGGCAAGGGCGACAACCACGCGGGTCTGCAGCAGCGCCTGCAAGAGGCCCGCTGGTTCATCAAAAACATCCAGCAGCGCTTTGACACCATCTTGCGCGTATCCACCGCCATCGTCGAGCGGCAAAAGAACTTCTTGACGCACGGCGAGCTGGCCATGCGCCCGCTGGTGCTGCGCGAGATCGCCGACGAGCTGGGCATGCACGAGTCCACCATCAGCCGCGTGACCACGGCCAAGTACATGAACACGCCGCAAGGCACGTTTGAACTGAAGTATTTCTTTGGCTCGGGCCTGGGCACCGACAGCGGCAACGCCGCGTCGAGCACCGCCGTGCGGGCGCTGATCAAACAATTCGTGGCCGCTGAGAACGCGGTCAAGCCCCTGTCCGACAACCAGATCTCCGAAATGCTCAAAGAGCAAGGCATCGACTGCGCACGCCGCACGGTGGCCAAATACCGCGAAGCCCTGCGCATTGCTCCGGCGAACCTGCGCAAAACCATTTGAGAAAAATCCGCTTGTGAATTCACTGCAACTTTTCATGCCCTGCGCCGCTGGCGTCGAGGGCTTTCTGGCCGATGAGGTCCATGCGATCACGGGCCTGACCGGCCACGACCTGATGACCGGCCGTGGCGGCGTGATGGCCATCGCCTCCTGGCGCGATGCGCTGCGCATCAACCTGCACAGCCGCCTGACCCAGCGCGTGCTGGTGCAACTGTCGGTCACCGACTACCGCAACGAAAACGACCTCTACCACGCGGCGAGCAACGTCGCCTGGGAAATTTGGTTCACCCCTAAGCAAACCTTCAAGATCGACATCACCGCGCAACACAGCCCGCTGACCAGCCTGAACTTTGCCGCACTCAAGATCAAAGACGCGGTGGCCGACCGCTTTCGCAACAAGCGCGGCGAGCGCCCCAGCGTCGACACCACCTGGCCCGACGTGCGCATCTACGCCCACCTCACGCCCGAAACGCTCACGCTCTACATCGACACCTCGGGCGAGCCGCTGTTCAAGCGCGGCTGGCGCACCGACAAGGGCGACGCACCGCTGAAGGAAACGCTGGCCGCTGCCATGATCGCCGCCAGTGGCTGGGACGGCACGACACCGTTGTACGACCCCTGCTGCGGCAGCGGCACCATCCCGATCGAAGCGGCGCAGATCGCCTGCGGCATCGCGCCCGGCCTGCACCGCCGCTTTGGCTTTGAAAAACTGCTGCCCTTTCAGGACCACGTCTGGCAAGGCCTGCTCGAAGAAGCGCGTGCCAACGAACACGCCCCCTCCGCGCCGATCTTTGGCAGCGATGTGGCCTTCCGCATGGTCGACTTTGCCGAGCGCAACGCCGAGCGCGCAGGCGTGTCGCACGCCATCGAGTTCCGTGGCGGCGACGCCCTGCAGCGCATGCCGCCCAGCGAGACCCCCGGCCTCATGCTGCTCAACCCGCCCTATGGCGAGCGCATTGCCGCCGCAGGTGTGGCCGGGCGTGGCCGTGACAGCTTTCAACCTGGGGCTTTGGCGGATGCGCGTTCAAGTGCCCGTGCGGCAGACCAAAGCCACCACCGCGAAACGGCCCAGACCGACGACGGTGGCGACTTCTTTGCCCAACTGGCCAGCCACTGGAAGAAGAACTACAGCGGCTGGAGCGGCTGGATGCTCACGCCCGATCTGAAGCTGCCCGGCAAGATGCGCCTGAAAGAGTCGCGCCGCGTGCCCATGTGGAACGGCCCCATCGAATGCCGCCTGTTCCGCTTCGACATGATCAAAGGCAGCCTCAAGCGAGGCGCCAACGAGACCCCAGCCGCATGAGCCAGGGCGACGCGGTCCTGCGCGTGCTGGACACCAACATCGTGCTCGACCTCTGGGTGTTTGACGAACCCAAGGCCCTGCCCCTGAAAAGCAGCCTGGAGACGGGCACGACCCGGTGGATCGCCACGGCGGCCATGCGCGAAGAGCTGGCCCGCGTGCTGGCCTACCCGCAAATCGCCAAACGGCTCACGGCCCGCGCCCTGCCTGCCGACGCGGTGCTCACGCATTTTGATCACCACGCCCAACTGCACCCCGACGCGCCCAAGGCCGAGTACACCTGCAAAGACGCCGATGACCAGATGTTCATCGACCTGGCGGTGCAGCACGGCGCGGCCCTGCACAGCAAGGACGCCGAAGTGCTGTGCATGAAGAAGCGCTTGCAGCGCTGCGGCGTGGCGCTTAACCCGGACGTTGAACGCCCACTCAGCAGGGTGGATTGACGTAGGCTGATACGTGTGCATAAAATGCACACATGCCAATCCCGAAACTTTACAACTGGAATTTCGAAAAAAACCAGTTACTGCTCAAAGATCGAGGCATTTCTTTTGAGCGAATTGTTTTTGAAATCAGTCTTGGCAATGAGGTAGACGTGGTGTTGCACCCCAACCAAGACAAATACCCCGGACAAATGATTTCCATGGTGGAAGTGGATGGTTATGTCTACGCCGTGCCTTTTGTTGAAACCGAGACCGAGATTTTTCTGAAAACCATCATCCCCAGCCGCAAGGCCACCAAGCACTACAGGAGCCAGTCATGACGAAAAAGCCGACTTATGACGATGAAGAATTGGACATCTTGCAGGCATTGGAAGCAGGCACGCTCAAGTCCGTTGCTGACGCTAAATCACGCCGCAAAGCCCACCAGACGACGGCCGAGGTGACGCTGAAAAAAGACCAACGCCTGAACATCCGCATTTCAAGTCGCGACCTGAAAAGCCTTCAAGCGCGTGCGGTGGAAGAAGGCATCCCCTACCAAACGCTGGCGGCCAGCTTGCTGCACAAATACGTCAACGGGCACTTGGTCAATCAACGCTAAACAAGCGCTGCACTCAGACGGTTAAGCCATCTTGCGACCAAGATCACTGATCTTGCTTGCACCCTCCTACAATCCAAGCCTGCAAAACAGGAACACCCCATGAACACGACCGCTGGCTTGGAAGCCGAAGACTTTGACACCTTGGACAACATCCTCGACGACCTGCGCTCGCGGCACGACGAAACACCCCAGTGGGAATTTTGCGAAGGCTTTTTGGCCGCGCTGGCCTGCTGCCGCCGCGCCATCGACGCCGACGAATGGCTGCCCGTGCTGGTGGGCACCGACGAAGGCGGCTCGTTTGCGGACGACGCGCAGCGCGATCAGTTCCTGAGCCTGTGGAACCGCCGCTTTGCCGAAGTCCGCCTGGCGCTTGACACCGAAATCAAGGCGCTCGACGAAGACAAGGCCTACGCCCCCGAGATCATGGACGTGCGCGGCGCCATCGCCTCGCTGCCCGAAGAAGAACGCGCCGATGTGGCCGACGACGAAATCCCGGCCTTCGCGCAGGTCTGGGCACTGGGCTTCATGTACGCGATCGAAAGCTGGCCCGAAGAATGGGAAGCCCCCAAGGACAAGGACGCGGCCAAATGGCACGACCTGTCGCTGCAGGCCATCGTGGCCGTCACCGAAGACGACACCGACGAGCCGACCCTCTCAGCCCTGTCGGAAGACGGCCCGCCCAGCGTGAGCGAAAACCGCCTGAACACCTACGGCGAAGCGCTGTGGGCCGTGTACGACCTGCGCGAGATCTGGCGCAACATCGGCCCCCGCGTGCAGCAAGTCATCAAGGAAGCCACGCCCGGCCGCAACGATGCGTGCTCGTGCGGCAGCGGCAAGAAGTACAAAAAGTGCTGCGGGGCCTGACCGCTTAAGGGGCTGATAGCCCCGCGTTTTGTAGGAGCCCCCCCGGGGGGCGAATGCCAATGGTCCACTTTTCGCGGCGAGGGCGCCGCTCTCACAGAATTTGTGGGAGCCCCGCCCTCGGGGCGATGGGTGGTCTGCAAGAGTTTCCGCGACGAGGGCGTCGCTCCTACAAAATCAAACCATCCACTTTGCCAGCGCGTCGCTGGTCGCCTCGGGCAACTCTTCAGGAATGAAGTGCCCCGCAGGCACGGCCTGACCTGAAACTTGGCCAGCACACTGCGCCTGCCAAAGCTCGAGTGGCTTGAACATGCGGTTGACGACGCCACGCTCGCCCCACAGCACCAAAGTGTCGCAAGCGATTGAGTCGCCGCGCTCGCGGCCTTCGCGGTCGTGCTGCAAGTCGATGCCAGCACTGGCACGGTAGTCTTCGGCCGCGCTGTGGATGGCTGCTGACCAGCCCTTGTCGTTCAAGGCTGGGTTGCAAAAAGCGCGTTCGTATTCGGCCAGTGCCTCAGGCTCGATGTAGCTCAAGCCTTGACTGCCCCAACCGCCGAGCTTGGCGTGCAAATAGGCTTTGGCGTTGCCGCCAATCATGAATTCGGGCAAGGGCGCGGGCTGGATCAAATGGAACCAGTGGTAGTAGGCCTGAGCAAAAGCCATGTCGGTTCGGGCGTACATGTCGAACGTGGGCGCGATGTCGATGACACACAGCTTCTTGACCCGCGAAGCATGGTCCAGCGCCAAGCGGTGCGCCACGCGCCCGCCCCGGTCGTGACCACACAAAAAGAAGTCCTGCACACCCAGTGCGTCGAGCAGGCTCACCACCTCTTGTGCCATGGCCCGCTTGCTGTAGTGCGCGTGTTCGGCGTCCCCCACTTCGTGCGACGAATCACCGTAACCCCGCAGGTCGGGCATGACGATGCGGTACTGGCCACTCAGCCGCTGCGCGACGCGGTGCCACATCACATGCGTTTGCGGAAAGCCGTGCAGCAAGACCAGCACAGGCTTGGCGCTTTGCCAATTGGCTGAACGCCGAAACGTGACGGGCAAACCCTGAACGCTCAGGGTCTGCTTTTCAAAGCCTTCGAACCAGGCCACGCTTCAGTCCACCTTGGCGCCAGAGGCCTTGACCACGGCGGCCCATTTCTTGTGCTCGGCTTCGATCATCGTGGCGAATTGCGCCGAGGTGTTGCCGCTCGGAATGGCGCCTTGCAACTGCAGTTTTTCCTTGATCGCCGGGCTGTTCAAGGACTTGGCCACTTCCTGCTGGATGCGGTTGACGATGTCCATGGGTGTGCCCGCCGGGGCCAGCAAGCCGAACCAGCTGCTGGCTTCAAAGCCCTTGAGGCCAGCCGCCTCTTCGATGGTCGGCACATCAGGCAAGGCCGAAGAACGCTGGCCACTGGTCACCGCCAAAGCCTTGATCTTGCCGCCCTTGATGAGCTGCATGGCCGATGGCAGGTTGTCGAACATCACATCCATGTTGCCTGCAGCCAGGTCCATGAGCGCTGGGCTGGAGCCGCGGTAAGGAATGTGCGCCATGAAAATGCCGGTCTGACTTTTGAACAACTCGCCCGCCAGATGGATCGACGTGCCGTTGCCACTGGACGCCATGTTCAGCTTACCGGGGTTGGCACGGGCGTACTTGATGAAGTCGTTGACGTTGTTGATCTTGTGGGTGGCGGCCAGGTCGGCGTTGACCACCATCACATTGGGCACCCCCGCCACCAAGGTGACGGGCACAAAGTCTTTGAAGGGGTCGTAGGGCAGCTTGGCGTACAGGGCACGGTTGATGCCGTGCGTGCCCACCGTGCCCATGAGCAGGGTGTAGCCGTCACCTGGCGACTTGGCGACGATTTCGGCGCCCAGATTGCCACCCGCTCCGCCCTTGTTCTCCACCACAAACTGCTGACCAAAGGCCCGGGACAGCTCAGGCGCCACAGCGCGGGCCAGGATGTCGGTGGTGCCACCGGGCGCAAAAGGCACGACGATCTTGACCGGTTTGGTGGGCCAGGCGCCCTGGGCCCAGGCGGCAGACGTTGTGGCCAGCAAGGCGGCGGCAGCCAATCCGCCCAGGGTGCGACGACGGTGGAATGTGGGGGTCATGCGGGTCTCCTAACGATGCCCCCATGATGCCACCGTGCGCGCCAAACGCTGTCACAGCGGGGGCACAAAGCCCGGGATTTAAGGGTTTGTCAGGAGTCGCTGCAGTTGTGGCTTGAGCACCTTGCCCAAGGCACTCTTGGGCAGGCTGTCCATGAACACCACGCGGCGCGGCAGCTTGAAGCGGGCGATGCGCGACTGCAGGTGGGCCAGCACGGCTTCGGCGCTCAGGGCTTGCCCTTCGGCGTCGGCACTGCGCACCAGCACTGCCACAGGCACTTCGCCCCAGCGCGCATCGGGCAGACCGACCACCGCGTTCTCGGCCACGCCGGGCAAGGTGACGAGTTGGTTTTCAATTTCGGCCGGGTAGATGTTTTCGCCGCCCGAGATGATCATGTCTTTGCTGCGGCCCACGATGGTGATGCAGCCGTCTTCGGCGCGCTGGCCCAGGTCACCGGAATGGAACCAGCCGTCGTGCAAGCCGATGCCGGTCATGCCTTGTGCGCTCCAATAGCCGCGCATCAGGTTGGCGGCGCGGATGCAGACTTCGCCCGTTTCACCGGGGCCGACTTCCCGACCTTGAACGTCGATCAGTTTGACTTGCGCTTCAGGCTGCGGCCAGCCCGAAGCGCCCACGCGGGCCATGGCCTCGGGCAAGCGCAGCACGATGGACACGGGGCCAGTTTCGGTGGTGCCATAGACCTGACCCACAGGCACCCCGCGTGCGTGCAGGGTTTCGAGGTAAGCCACAGGCACGGTGGACGAGCCGGTCATGATGCCGTGCAGGCAGGCTAGCGAAGTGTCGGCCCAGCGCGGGTGTTCAAACAAGGCGCGCATGGTGGCGGGCACCAAGAGCGACAGCGTGGGGCGGCTCGTGTGCATTTCATCCAACCAAGCCGATGGGTCAAAGCGCGGGTGCAGCACCACCTCCACCCCCGCCAGCAGCGCAGGCAAAGTCTGGATGCACAGGCCGCCCACATGGAACATCGGCAGCGTGGACAGCACCTTATCGCCCGGAACAAAGTCGTGCGCCCAAGCACTGGCGCGGGCATTGGCCAGCAGCGCGGCTTGTGTGTGCACCGCCCCCTTGGGCACGCCCGTGGTGCCCGAGGTGTAAACCAGCAGCAGCGGCAGCTCGCTGTGCACAGTGGGCCGTGGCAGACCGCGTGGTGAAGCGGTGGCGATCAGGGTGTCGTGGTGCGTGTGCTGCAGGTCAGCGCCTTGCAGCGCACGGGCAGTATCGGCATGGTGGTTGTCGTGCACCAGCAGGCGCGGCTGAGCGTCTTGCATGACCTGCTGCAACTCGGGTACCGCCAAGCGAAAGTTGAGCGGCAAGAACACCGCACCCAAACGGGCACAGGCCACCAGCGTGACCAACTGCAGCTCGTGGTTAAACCCGAGCCAGGCCACGCGGTCCCCCGGCTGCACGCCCCAGGTGGACTGCAGGTGCGCGGTGACGCGCTCCACGCGCCGCCAGAACTTGGCGAAGTCGTAGGCGAAAGTGCTGTCACCCGTCTGGGTGGCTTTGCACTCATCGCCCCGGAAGGTCATGGCGGGCTGCGTGCCGCAGTCCTGCGCCAGCTGCGCAAAGCGGGCCGCGAGGGGGCTGGTCTCGTCGCCCAACATCACTCGTCTTTTTCGCCAGGTTCGTACAGGGCTTCGCGACCGATGCGGTCCATGCACAGCTCAGCCGTCCAGGGCAGCATGAGCGAGCCGCAGCGTGCATCGCGGTAGAGGCGCTCCAGCGGCAGGCTTTTGAGCATGGACTGGCCGCCGCAGGTGCGGATCGCCAAGCGGGCGATGTCTTGCGCGTTTTCCATGATGGTGTATTGCGCGGCATAGGCGCGCAGGCGGGTGGACTTGGCTGGATCGACCTTGGCGTCTTCAATGGCGCGCAAGAACAGGTTGCGGGTTTGTTCGAGCTTGATGAACATCTCGGCCACGGCGATCTGCTTGGTCGCAAACTGGCGGCGCTTGACGGGGCCTGTGCCTGGAATCTCGCCACGCAGATAAGCCACAGTGAAGTCGTACGCCGCTTGCGCGATGCCCATGTAGGTGGGCGAGAGCGTCATGAACATGTGCGGCCAGCGGCTGGCCGCCTGGAAGTACAGGCCTTGCGGCATGAGCGCCGCGTCGTCGGGCACGAACACGTCTTTGAAGATCAGGTTGCGCGACACGGTGGCGCGCATGCCCAGAGGGTCCCAGTCGCCCTCGACCGTCAGACCCGGCGCGGTGCGCGGCACAGCCAAGTACAGCGTGTCGCGGCGCGAGAGGTCGGCATCGGGTTTCTTTTCAGTGCAAAGCACGCCAAAGTAATCGGCAGCATCTGACAGTGAGGCGAAGATTTTTTTGCCGTTGATCTTCCAACCGCCATCGACCTTGACGGCGAGGGTGCCGAAGGGTTGTGCGCCCGCAGCAGCTGCACCACCTTCCGAGAAAGGCTGCGCGTAAATCGCGCCGTCTTTCACCACGCGGGCAAAGTGCGTGGCCTGGTGCGTGCGGTGGATGGCGCGTTGCTCGGGCGTCATCTCCAGGTCTTCAGACAACAAGCCGCTCCAGAGCATGGTGCAGACGTGCATGTTGAAGGTGAGCGCCGTGGCACCGCAGTAGCGACCGATCTCGGCCGAGACCATCGCATAGGTGGCGTAGTCGGCGCCGTGGCCGCCGTGCGCCTCGGGCACACAAAGCGCCAGCAGGCCGGAGTCGCGCATGTCGTCGTAGTTGGCAAACGGGAACTGCGCGTCGCGGTCGAGTTGCGCGGCGCGGGGGGCGAACTTCTCGCGGCCCAGCTGCCGGGCCAGGGCCATCAGCTTTTGCTGTTTTTCGGTCAGGGGGTAATCGTCGCCACAAATCGGCATGACGGTGGGCATGGTTTTGGGCATAGTCTTTTCTTGCGCGTCGGTCATGGTTTCACGTCCTTCAGGAATTTTTCGAGTTCGGCGTTGAACGCCTCGGGCTGTTCGTACTGCAGCAAATGGCCCGCGCCCGCCAAGCAGGCGTAGCGCGCACCGGGGATCTTTTGCGCCATCCGCTCCATCACGGCGGGTGGCGCGGTGCGGTCGTTCTCAGCGGCCAAACACAGCACGGGCACGGTGATGGTGGGCAAGGCGGCGCGTTGCTCGAACTGCACCAGCGTATGCAAGGCAGCGCGGTAGGTGTCGGGCGCGATGGCGGCCATGCCCTCGCGGGCCAACGCCAGGCCAGGCGCGGTGCTGCTGGGCGCGACCATCGAAGGGATCAAACGGTCGGCGATGTCGGCCATGGTCTTGCCCGCTTCCAGCGGGGCCAGGCGTTGCGCCAAAAACTGCTTTTGGAAATCACCGTCGCTGTTGCCAAAGGCCGGGCTGCTGGCGGCCAGCACCATGGCGCGTATGCGCTTGGGCGCTTGCGTCCAGGCCTGCAGAGCAACCATCGCCCCCATGCTGTGGCCCACCAGCACCGCTTGCTGGATGTGCGCGGCATCCAGCATCTGCCACAAGGCACGCGCCAGGTGCGCAAAATCGTAAGGGTCAATCATGGGGCTGTCGCCGTAACCGGGCATGTCCCAGGCCAGGCTGCGCCAACCCAATGCGGCCACATGCGCTTGTTGCGGTGCCCAGCCCTGCCTGCCGCCGCCAATGCCGTGCAAAAACACCACGGCTGGGTGCTGGGGCGAGCCCACGTCGGTGAATGCAGGCGTGCTCATCAACGGCACCTCTCAAATATCCGCTGCATACCCCATCTCCTGTGGGAGGCCGCCCCTGCGGCCGAATGACTGAAGCGGCTCCGATCGAAATTCGCGAGCAGGGGCTCGCTCCCACAGGGAGATGCCAGTGCCAGCACGCTCATTGGAGGGAACCCATTTGCACCACACCCGCGTCCACCACCACCGTGTCGTCGAGCCGAATGGTGCAGCCGCGCATGGGCAAATCGAAATGCCCCAGTGTGTGGCGGCCCGCCACCTCGTTGGCCCCGGTCGAGTACAAAAAGTTGCCCGCAAAGGCCCGTAGCTCGGTGCCGTTGCAGTCGCGCTTGTCATAAAACGCCATGGCGTCCCAACGCGCCGCCGGGTTCAGGCCAAAGCCCACATGCGAGACGGCATAGGCGGCGCGGTGGCCTTCAGCGTCTTCCCAGGCTTTCCAGTAGCCGCGCATCATGTCCACATCCACGCCCTGCCCTTCGATGGCGACCACGCTGTCGTTCTCGATGGTCAAGCGGATCGTGTCGCGCAAATAGCTTTTGAAGGTCAGGTTCACATCACCCGGGGCCATGACCAGCGTGCCGTTGACACTGCCTGCGGCCGGGAAAGCCAGCGCCAGCCCGGCAGGCCAGTGCGACACCATGCCCGGCTTGGGGCAAAAGCCCCACACGCCGCCGACCACCGCTTGTTTGTCGCCATGTTTCAGGTTCACGCGCAGGTCGGTGCCTGCGGCAGACGTGACGTGCATTTGTTGCGCAGCACGGAGCTTCTTCATGGCGGCACGCACCACGCCTTCGAGCGCCGGATCGGGCACGGTGCGCTCCAAAATTTCAGGGTGCTCGTTGGACACCATCAAGAGACGCGGCATGTGGCCGTCCACGCCCTTCATGATGGTGGGCAACTCGGGCGCGTGCAGCAAGCCTTCGACGGTGCAGTCCACCACCATGTCGGCGCGGGCGAGAGCTGCCACCACGGGGCCGAGTTGCCCAATAGCGTCACTCGCGCCTGTGGAGCGCACGGGCGCGGGGGCGGTGAGCGCGGGCGTTGTCAAAGTCACCTCGAACACGCGGGCACCCATGGCCTCCAGCGCGAGGCGGGCCAAGTCCACGTTGATCCGTCGTGATTGGGTTTCGGCCAAAATAGCGACCACTTCGCCAGGCTGCACCTTGCACAGCGTGAAGGTGCGGGTAAAGGCCGCGAGCCACCTGTTTTCGATTCGTTCCACCAGCATGCTTGTCTCCTTGACGGACAGGTTCTGCGCACGACGCACTCGACCTCATGCCAAACAGTTTATATGAATATTCATGTAAATTCATCCATAATGACCCTATGCGCCCCAACCCACCTCCGACCATTCAGCCGCTGACCCCTGACTTTGAAGCCCCTCATTTCAGGCAGGCCTTGTCGCGCTTTGCCACGGGCGTGACCGTCATCACCACCTTCGCGCCAGATGCACAAAAAGGCGACTCGGCCAGCAGCAGCTTTGTGGGCATCACGGCCAGCTCGTTCAACTCGGTGTCGCTCACGCCGCCGCTCGTGCTGTGGAGCTTGGGGCACCGGGCCAGCAGCTTGCCGCTGTTCCATGCGGGCACGCACTATGTGGTCAATGTGCTGGCCGCAGACCAGCTCGACTTGTGCAATCGCTTTGCCTACGGCAAAGGCGACCGCTTTGCCGACACCGCCTACACCCTGGGGCAAGCCGGGTTACCCATTTTGAAAGGCGCTCTGGCCTGGTTTGAATGCCACAACCGCAGCCGTCACGAAGAAGGCGACCATGTGATTTTTGTGGGCGAAGTGGAACGCTGCGGCTTCAGCGATGGCTCTGCCCCACTCGTTTACCAGGGCGGTCAGTTCAGCACCACCACGCCACTGCCATGACCAACTCAGCAGGCTTTGTCGACGACTACCTGGCCTATTTGCTGGCACGCGCCAGCCATTTGATTTCGAGCGAATTCCATGCCGTGGTCGAGGCCAGTGGCCTGAGCCTGATGGAATGGCGCGTCATGGCCAGCTTGTCGGGCAAAGACAGCTTGAGCATCAACGAACTCGCCAGCATCGTGCTGGCCAAACAGCCCACCGTGACCAAGTTGGTGGGCCGCATGCAAGACGCCGGGTGGGTCAAGCGTTGCGACGCCGCACACGACAAACGGCAAAGCCTGGTGAGCCTCACGGCCGCAGGTCGGCGCAAAGTGCAACCCCTGCTGAAACAAGCCAAAGCGCACGAAGCGCAGGTAGTGTCAGCTTTGGGTGCGGACCCGGCGCATCAACTCAAGGTCATGCTGGAGAGCTTGATTGCGGCGCATGGAAGTGCGGGGGACGCCTGAGTCGCTTTCTGGGTTTTGAGTTTGCAACTTGGAGGTTGCTTTTTCCGTAGGCCGCTGTTGTGAGTTGCTTACGCGGCTGAGGCTTGTTGCGATCGGGTGACAGGACTGGTTTGCAGCGAAAGGCTTCTTTCACAGCAGGCTGCTTTAGGTGAAACTAATTTTTACTGAGCACCCTCTAGGCGATCCATGAGAATGTACTGCCGTACTCTCCTGACCAGTTTGATCTTACGGTTTACCCGCCTGCGCTTTGAGCGGAACAACGGAAAATTTAAAGCGACAACCAGAAAATTAAATTATTCATTTATTCTCAAGCTTCAAATTGCCAACTAGTTGCGCATAGAAATCTGGCATTTCTTGCTCCTCGAACCCCCACGCTCCACACTCATTTCTGATGGAGTCCCACAACGACCAGCCCCCAAAAGCAACAACCGCTTGACCAATAATGCTCATGACTGCAGATATTGCCTTATCGGCATCAGGCTCTGCGTCCTCTTCATAAGCAAACAATACCGCGATAGGCAAACCCTCAGCAACAGCCATCACCTTCCCAAGGTAGCCCTCCGGCTCCATTGCACGCATTCTTTCATCGATCGTGTCTGCGATTTTTTTTAGGTTTAGCTCGAAGGGCAAGCATTCCAAACTTAGGGAAATGGCAATAGTTTTCATTTGCATAGCTCTTAAACTTCAAATTTATGGAATTTCCAATTGGCTCCAGATGGAATCTCAACCACTTGCGAATCTCCATCAAAAGCGTTTTCAATTGAATAAATGTATCGTTTGATGGCGTCGACATTTGGCTTTGGCCCACCTTGGTAAATATCCGGCATGGGCGGGAAGCTCCGATCAACGCCTTGAGCTTGTTTTCTTTTGAAATTGAACATCTCAAAAAATTTGTGCATCTTGTCCTGCTCGCGCTCATTTGGAAAAACAATTTTCACGTGCGTAGAGCTTTCATGGACGGCCTCAACGCCCTGAAATTCGGAGACTCCGATTTGCGTGCCGTTGTTCAGAATCCACTCAATAATTTGCCTGTAGCAGCTCCATGGAAACAAATATTCAAGTTGCCAGTCATTGGACTTTCCGTCTTCTGACTTAAGAATAGCTTGGAGCATAAACAAGTCTGCAGCAAAGCTGAATTGCGCTGGCTTGCTCATTGAGTTTGGCGTCGTACGTCGGTTAAACATGTGTTTCACGTTCACTCTGCCGCGTAGATGTTTCGAAAGTAGCCTTGGCTAGACCATCGACCAGGACTGTCTTTGGGATCCCAGCATGTTGTTCTGATTCTTGAACCCACGAGCGACTTTGCCTTCGCTGTGATTGACCCATCAGGATCAAATGTCGAAGTTTTCATGTGGCGCTGGCTTCCGTCACCCATCACCAGTACCGTACAAGACGAGCCTCGTACCATTTCATTTTCTTTGATGGTCACAAGCGCATCTGGCGCGGACAACGTTGCCAAGCTTCTTTCGCGCTCAGCGGTTTCAGCCTCAGATTTGAAAGCCGCATGATCTTTAGCGGCTAGCTTTTTCAATGAGACGAGTTGAGCTGCAAGATCTTTGTTTCTTGCCTCGAGTTGTTCAGCTGTTGGCGGCGATTCCGTTTTGGTATCGATGTCATTCTTGGGCTCTATTGAATAGCGCCAAGCTACACCTCGCAACGACTTTGTTCGCCAAGATGCAGGGTGCATCCGACGAATGGTTTGAATTTCGGGGAAGTGATGTCGCATGGATGCCTCGACCAAGGACCGCAGCGGTGTGTTCAGTTCAAAGTCATTGCCTTTGGTGCAGCAGTTCATGACAACATCACCCGGCCTAAGCACCGATCGAAGTCTCGATACAAAATTTTCCTGCCCACCTTGTGCCCACACCGCCCTGAAGATTTTGTCGCGATGTTCAGAAGTACTGATGCCCAAGGAGCATTGATGTTGAATCGCATTGACCAGCATCAATCCGAAACCATCGACATCTTGAAGATTTATGGTTTCCTGCAGGAAATTGCGGATCATGTCTCCGGTAAACCCCTTGGCCGGACCTGGGTCGCTGATGAACTCATCAACGTGCGGCGACTCCAGAATCATGACCAAAATCGGTTGCCCGGTTCGCTGTTCTGCTGTTACCCGCAACGGAAATTTTGGCTTGCCAATAATTTCTGATAGCTGGCCAAGGTACTGGTCTGGGCAGGCACGCACATCAAACGAATACCCAGCCAGCGACACTGTATTGCCGACAATTTGCTCAAAATTCAATTCTTTCATTTGGATCTCCTAAGGATTGTTTCCTTAATATTTGCGAGATCCATGCCAACTGCTCTGGATTTAAGACGCCCATATAAATCAACCACTTAGATGACTCGAGCATCAGGGGCGTGCAAATTAATTTACTTTTAAATAAACCAGTTTACTTTGCAGCACTCAACTGAGCGTGAGATCAGAGTTCATGCCCAATCGTTTCATCCAATTGGTGAGGGTCTGATGATTGGCAAAGCCAAGCAGTTTCGCGGCGGCGGATTTACGTTGTCCCGACTGCTGCAGAGCCTGTTTGATGAAACTGCGTGCCACTTCATCAAGCCGCTCTTGCAACTCAAAGCCGTCACTCAATACCTGGACATGATTTGGCACAGCAGTTCGCGCCACGGGAAGCATCGCCGCTTGAATGTCTTGCTCAGTGACATCTGGACCTGCAGACCAAATGACAGCGCGCAACAGCGTGTGATAGAGCTCGCGGACATTGCCGGGCCATGCGTGGGATTGCAAAAGTTTCAGTGCGGCAGGAGTAATGGTCTTATTCTGTGCTTCGGGCCGGCCTGCCGAATCTGCGTTAATGCTTGCCAAAAAATGGAGCGTTAGCATTTCCAAATCACCCGTACGGTCCCGTAGCGGCGGCAACCGCAGAATGCCTACAGCTAGGCGGTGAAAGAGATCTTCCCTAAAGCGACCTGCAGCCACATCGGCTGCTAAATCACGGTGAGTTGCCGCCAGGATGCGCGTGTTTATTTTGATTGGCTTGGACTGCCCCATTGGGGTAATTTCATGCGACTGCAGCGCGCGTAGTAATCGGACCTGTGTATCCAGCGGTAAGTCGCCCACCTCGTCCAGAAAAAGCGTTCCACCAGAAGCTTCTAGAAAGTGTCCCTTTCTATCGGCAGTTGCACCAGTGAAGGCCCCTTTTTTATGGCCGAACAATTCAGAGTTTGCCAACTCTGGCGCAATGGCTCCGCAGTTCACCGCGACGAACGGCTGATTCGCCCTAGAGCTTGCTGCATGCATAGCCTCTGCAAACAACTCTTTGCCAGTACCAGTCTCCCCCAGAATCAGGACGGGCACCTCGTACGCAGCAATTCGGCGAGCAAGGCTAATTTGGTTGGCAACCATTTGGCTTTGATGAATGATCTTGTCAAACTCAGGGGTTGAGAGTTGAACTGCATCAGTTAGTCGCCGGACCCGCTCACCGCTGCGTTGCAGATATTCGGGAAGGAAGTCGCTGGCCAAATCGAAGAAAAAATCAACAGACTCGACGCCTTTTTCTCTGGAGCTTTGGATCAACTTGGCTGGGAAACGCGTCTTCGACAGAATGATCCAGATGGCGGCCATTGCTGGTGTGCCGGGGCTCACATGGAAAGTGAGATCTACGTCATCTCTGGGCAATCCTGCTTGGTGAAGATTTGCACTGACCTCAGCGTAAATATCCGCATAGTTAATCGGACTGCTGAGATCAACCCTGTACAGATCTGTAGCGCTAGCACTGTAGTTTGATTTTGACTCCAACCATTCGCAATATTTTTTGCTCCGATCAAAATCGTAGTTGGTTAATAAATAGATGCGGTCATATCGCGTTTCACCACATAAAGCCGTCGCAATTGGGCCAATATCAGACCCCCGTGTCAATTCCGAAGACTCGTGGTCTGCAGCACCAATCCACGAAATAAACCAACGGCTTGTTTTTTGCACAGGTTTGATCACTATTTTTGCCAGAGATTCACGTAATTCGCCAACATCATCGTGTCAGCGGCCAAACGCATCTTCATATCCGGCCGATAGGTGAGGATGAAAACAGCTCTACGGCACTCAGCCTTGCAAGACATTAGATAGTCGTAAACCAATTGCACAAAGCCGTGATATCCGAAATCTGTCACGGTTTGCTTGTTGCCCGATCTGTCTAAGTAGGTCAGCGAAATTTTCGAACCGATTTGGCGTACATCATCAACTGTGGCCTCGATACCAATGTTCATGTAATCAGAGCCTGTCCTTGATGGCCAAGGCTTGGTAATTTGCCTTGCCACCTCGAGCGAGAATTTCGGTGCCTCTCCTGAAGCTGAGCCCTCTCTAATTTTGGCAAGCGCTTGGGCCATTTGATTACGCTCATTGGTGACTTCAGCAAGGCGATTCACCACTTCCTGCTTTTCCTCCTTGGCCACGTCACGCGCACGTTCTGCCGCCTCTCTTGCTCGGAACTCTTCTTCCCATTGATCCTCGGCTGCATTCTTTTCCTGCTGTGCATTCAAACGATGACGCTCAGCCTCTTCTTTGGCTTGTGTTGCTTTATCTTTTTCTGCCTTAGCTAAATCTCGTTCGCGCTCAGCTAGAGCCCTAGCCTCGAACTCTTCATGTCTCTGCCGTTCTGCGGCATCCTTGGCCTCAAGAACGGGCTTCATCATCCATTCATTAATATGACTCGCTAAATCGTTATGGTCACGGATGGTCCCAGCCATCAACAAAGGATGAAGCGTTTTAGCGATGTACTCAGGGCTCAACCAAGTCCGATCATCCTTCTTTCTTTCCTTTTTCAAGTAGTCCGTCAAATTTGCCTCGGATCTGGCACTACTTCGATCAGGAGGTAATAACGTAAATATCGGAGGATCTTGGAAATCTTGATCAGGCTCGACCGTGACTAGCCGCCAACGCCCAGGCAACCTCTCTTCCCCAAACTCACTTAACCAAACATTCGCGAGGATGTGATAGTTGCCAGCATCGCGCTGGCCTTTGGTCTGCTGAGCGGTACCATCATCATCGATCTCAATTTCATCCAAAAATACTTTATTTCCCTTTGGAATAATTCCAGTTCGCAAAGGAATAGTTTCATCTTTCGCGTGCGGAGTCAGGTGATAGCGATGTCTTTTCATTTTTGGTTGACTCGTCTCAGACATTAATTACTCATCGATTTGAGTGTAATTTGGTTGAGGGGAAAAACAGGCAAAACTAGCCCAGTACCCAACGTGATTTTCGAGTTACCAAGCTCATGCAATCAGTTCCAGAAAAAAAGTGTGCGTCGCGTTTGCAGCGGTTGCAGTCCTTCACTCCTGCTTCACCATGGGCCGCTCTTCGGTGGACAGGTGTCGCTGAGCGCTCAAGAGGCGCAGATTAAAGTCCGTCGGTGCCGTGTGGTGATCAGGACCGCCTCAGCGCCAGCGTGTCAAGATAACCCTACGCAGGCGGCAGGCGGACCTCAGATCGCTGCGGTCTTGATGAGCTTTCGCGCAGCCTCCACCAACAGCTCTGCGCGCATCTTGATGAAGTCAGCGTAGTTCATGGAGCCGTCCATCGCAGCAACAGGAAGCAGCGACGAAGCAGCAATCGAGGCGCGAAGCGCGGCGTCGATTTTGGGCATGTAGTCTGCGGGTGAGGAGTCACTGATCGAGCGGTTGTCGGCCTGACTGAGGAAGCAGACGTTGGCGATGATGTTGGACTCGCTGAACTTGATACCCTGAGAGTTCAGGAATGCCTTGGGGTAGACGTGGTGGAACTCGCGCGCGTTGTATGCGGACATGGCCGTGCTCAGGTCCACCAGACTGTTCGACAGGAAACTGCGTGGGGCGCACTGCGCGAGGAGACAAATGGTGGCCTTAGCTGCGGTCGAATTGATACGCCAAGTCTTCATGAAAAGGCTGGGCGGAACTTCAGCATTGAATGAGTCGAACACCGGCTTCCCATTCGCCAGAGCATGCATCGATTCAATGTCTTCCATGACAGCGACATTGGTACCCGCCTTATAGCGCTGAGTGAAAGAAACAAACCAGAACCATCGCTTGAGCCCAGTCATCTGCGCTGCGTTCGGCTTCAGCGTCAGTGAGAAGAACTTCACAAGCGGTACGAACATGATTGGGAATGGGATGAAGACGACGTTCTTGATGTGCAGTTCCTTCTCCAGGAAATCAACGGTGGCGTAGATCGCCTGCTTCAAGCGCAGCATTCCGTCGATCAAATTCTCTGGCGGCGTGTCCACTAACGCATCGGCGTCGATCCTGTTCAGCACCACAGCCGCGAGGCTGCGCATGAGCAGCCCCTCATCAAGTTGGTCGTACCCCTTGTCCGACAGCTTGTCGAGAACCCCCTCGATTTCCTTCCTAAGATCAAACTGATCCGACCACGTCCAGGCCGCGAGCAGTTCGAGAGTGCTGAGGCTCGTCCCTGACGAGTTAATGCGCTGAAATACCCGACAGACCTCTTGGTTGGTGCGATCCCTGATTGTGACGACAGGGAATTCGTAGTCCTTGAAGCGCTCGGTAAGATTTGCGATCACCGTTTTCTTCTCGTCGTCGAAGCGCGTCATCTCGGGAAGTAGCTTCGTCGTATCGAGGATGACACGAAGGTTGATCGAGGTTTTCGGATCAGCCTCAGCGTAATGGATGAACTCCTCGGTGGAAGGTACGAAGCACACGTTGAACCGGTCGGCAAGCTCCGGATCAGAAGTCTTGGCGTCCGAGTTGAAGACGCCGTATAGGGTTGTCAGGCGCTGCTGGCCGTCGAGGACATAGTTGACCGGATAGTCCTCCGGCGTCTTCGGCAGTTCGAAGCCACCTACGTTGCGTTCATGCGTGAGCGCCTCCTTGGTGGACCAAAGTAGCAACGAACCGACCGGAAAACCGCGGTAGATCGAGTCGAGCAAACTCATGATCTGCTCGTCATCCCAAACATACTCACGCTGGAAGACGGGAATCTTGATGTTCCCCTTCGCTACGTCCGTGAGCAGCGACGAGAGTCGCGGGTTTGATGGTGTGATCTTGTGAGCTCCCGCCATAGATGTACCTTTATGTGATATTTATTCGCTCATATTAAACCAAAAGAATCCGTACAAAAGAAGAAGTAAGCTGCCCAACCTTGAAGTGGCGACCGTTCTACGTGGAAGTGGCCATTTACCCGTTGAGCACGAACGTCCGCTATCAGCCTAAATGCCGATCGATCTAGGCCTTCTACAGCTTCTAACCAAGTCCTTTTTCGTTCACTCCGGCACCACCGCCGTCACCTCAATCTCCACCAAAGCCCGGTCCTCCACCAGATCAGCCACCTGCACCAGCGTCATGGCCGGATAGTTCTTGCCAATGACTTCCTGGTAGACCTTGCCCAGCTCCCTGCCACGGGCTAGGTATTCCTTCTTGTCTTTGACGTACCAGGTCATGCGGGCCATGTGCTGCGGGCCTGCGCCTGCGCAGGCCAGCGTGTCGACGATGTTTTGCAGGGCCTGGCGGCACTGGGCGACAAAGTCGTCGGTCTCGAACTGGGCTTGGCCGTTCCAGCCGATCATGCCCGCGACGAACACCATGCGGCCACGCGCTTCGATGCCGTTGGCATAGCCTTTGGCGGGTGCCCAGCCTTCGGGTTGCAAGACGTTGAACATATGGGGCTCCTCAGGAAGAAATTTGACGCAGCTTGAAGCGCTGCAGTTTGCCGGTTTCGGTGCGGGGCAAGGCGTCCAAAAAGACCACCTTGCGCGGGTACTTGAACGGGGCGATGGTTTGTTTGACGTGCTCTTGCAGGGCTTTTTCCATGGCGGCATCGCCCGTGTGGCCGGGTTTGAGCACCACATAGGCCTGCACGATGTGGCCACGGTCTTCGTCGGGCATGCCGACCACACCGCACTCGGCCACGGCCGGGTGTTGCAGCAAAGCGCCTTCCACCTCAGGGCCTGCGATGTTGTAGCCCGCCGAGATGATCATGTCGTCGTTGCGCGCCTGGTAGCTGAAGTAGCCGTCGGCATCCATGACAAAGGTGTCGCCGGGCAGGTTCCAGCCGTCTTTCACATAGTCTTGCTGGCGCGGGTCGGCCAGGTATTTGCAGCCTGTGGGGCCGCGCACCGCGAGCCGCCCCACGGTGCCGGGGGGCACGGGTTGCATGTCGTCGCCCACGATCTGCGCCACATAGCCGGGCACCACTTGGCCAATGCTACCGGGGCGCACTTGCGCGCCCGCACTGGAGATGTAGATGTGGATCACTTCGGTGCCGCCAATGCCATCGGTCATCTCGATGCCTGTGGCCTGCTTCCACAGCTGGCGGGTGGCGTCGGGCAAGGCCTCGCCTGCCGAGACGGGGTGCTTGAGGCTCGACAGGTCAACGCCTTTGGCCAGAGTCGCCATTTGGCGGTACATGGTGGGCGCGGTGTAGCACTGCGTGGCTCGGTACTTGGCAATGGTCTGCATCAAGGTTTCGGGCGTGTGCTTTTCGAGCAGCACGGTGCTCGCGCCATAGCGCAGCGGAAAGGCCAACAAACCACCCAAGCCGAAAGTGAAGGCAATCGGCGGCGTGCCGCAGACCACATCGTTCTCGTTCATCTTCAAGATGTGGCGCGGGAACAAATCGCACATGGCCAGCACATCGCGGTGGAAGTGCATGGTGCCCTTGGGCTTGCCTGTGGTGCCGCTGGTGAAAGCAATCAGACACACGTCGTCGCGACTGGTGGCGTGAGGCGTGTACGCGCCACTTTGCTGCGCCATGCGCTGCTCCAAGCCATCATGGGCATCGCTGCGAAACTGCACCAGCTGCTGCAAGCTGGCCATGTGGCTGGCGTGACCGCGTGTCATGCAGTGCTGCAATTCATCGGCCAGCAGGCTGTCGCAAAGTGCAGCGCTGACCTGCGCTTTGTCGATGATCTGTGCCAGCTCGCCTGCACGCAGCAGCGGCATGGTGGGCACCGCCACCAGGCCCGCCTTGAGCGCGCCCAGCAAGCAAGCGGCCATCATGGGGCTGTTGCCGCCGCGCAGCAAAATGCGGTTTCCGGGCACGAGGCCCATGTCGAGGGTCAGCACCTGGGCGATGCGGTTGCTCTTGTCTTGCAACTGCGCATACGTCCAACTGAAGTCGCCACCGCCCTTGTTGAAGTCGCTCACGCCATGCAGCGCGATGCGATCGCCTCGGCCTTCGCTCACATGCCGGTCCACCAATTCCACCGCGCAGTTAATCAGGTCCGGGTAGTCCAGTTCAGGTCGGTCCGCCATGAACACGGGCAGCTGGTCTTTGGGCGGCAGCCGGTCGCGGGCAAAGGTGTCGGTGTGGCTGCTGGGCAGCAGTTGGTTCCAGTCGCTCATGTCAAGCTTTCAACATGTCTTTGCCGATGATGAGCTGCTGCACTTCGGTGGCGCCTTCGTAAATGCGCAGTGCCCGGATCTCGCGGTACAGCGACTCCACCATCACGCCTTTTTTGACGCCCATACCGCCGTGCATCTGCACCGCCATGTCGATGATCTGCTGGGCGTTTTCGGTCGCGGTCATCTTGGCCATGGCCGCCTCACGGGTGATGCGACCGCCTTGGTCGCGCAACCAAGCAGCGCGGTACGTCAAAAGCGTGGCCGCGTCCAGCATGGTGGCCATCTGCGCGATCTTGGTTTGGGTGATCTGGAAGTCGCCCAAGGTTTGGCCAAACATCTTGCGTGAACGCGCCCAGCTGATGGACTCGTGCAGCGCACGCCGCCCAAAACCCAAAGCGGCTGCCGCGACCGAGGTGCGGAACACATCGAGCGTGGCCATGGCGACCTTGAAGCCTTGGCCCGCTTCGCCAATGCGTTGCTTGGCAGCGACCTTGCAGTTGTCAAACTTGAGCGTGGCCAGTGGGTGAGGGGCCACCACGTCGATGCGCTCTTCAATCGACAGGCCAGGCGTGTCGGCATCGACAATGAAAGCCGTGATGCCGCGTGCGCCGGGTGCTTCGCCCGTGCGGGCGAACACCACATAAAAGTCGGCGATGCCGCCGTTGCTGATCCAGGTCTTGCGGCCGTTGAGCACATAGCCGTCTGCCGTTGCGGTGGCGCTGCACTGCATGGCGGCTACGTCGGAACCCGCATCGGGCTCGCTCAAGGCAAAGGCGCTCAAGGCCTGGCCCGACGCCACACGCGCCAGGTAGCGCTGTTTTTGATCGGCTGAGCCCATGAGGCTGATGGCGCCTGTGCCCAAGCCCTGCATGGCAAACGCGAAGTCAGACAAGCCGTTATGGAAAGCCAGCGTCTCGCGCAGCAGGCAGAGCTGGCGGGTGTCGATCACATCTGACGCTGCGCCATAGGCCGTGCCCGACACTGCATGCTTGAGCCAGCCGCCGCTGCCCAGCAGGCGCACCAGACGGATGCATTCGGCATCCACCGCGTCGCGGCTTTCGTCGTGGTGCGCGTGGGCCAGGTGCGCGTTGCACCAAGCGTCCAAGCGCACTTTGAAGTCGCGGTGGCTGTTGTCAAAGAAAGGCCAGTCGAGTTCTGGCGGGTGAGTCGCTGTGTGATTTGACATGGCTCAGTCCCCTTCAAAAACGGGCGTTTGCTTGGCCACAAAGGCGTGGTACGCCCGGTGGAAGTCGTTGGTGGCCATGCAGATGGCTTGGGCCTGGGCTTCGGCTTCGATGGCTTCGTCCACGCCCATGTTCCATTCTTGTTGCAGCATTTTTTTGGTGATGCCGTTGGCAAATGTGGGGCCTGCCACCAGCTGGGCGGCGATGGCTTGTGCATCGGACAGCACGGTGCCTGCCTCGCACACGCGGTTGTAAAAACCCCAGCGCTCAGCTTCCAGCGCGCCCAGTCCACGCCCGGTGAAGAGCAACTCGCTCGCACGCCCTTGGCCGATGATGCGCGGCAAGAGCGCGCACGCGCCCATGTCGCAACCGGCCAGACCGACCTTGTTGAACAGGAAATAAGTCTTGCTGCGCTCGGTGCCGTAGCGCAGGTCAGACGCCATGGCCAGGATCGCGCCTGCGCCCGCGCACACGCCATCGATCGCCGCGATGATGGGTTGTGGGCAGGCGCGCATGGCCTTGACCAAGTCGCCCGTCATGCGGGTGAAGGCCAAGAGGCCGGGCATGTCGAGTTGGGTGAGCGGGCCGATGATTTCGTGCACATCGCCACCCGAGCAAAAATCGCCACCCTCGCCCGTGATGACCACGGCGTGGATGTCAGGTGCATAGGGCAGGGCGCGGAAAAAGTCACGCAGCTCGGCATACGAATCGAACGACAGCGGGTTCTTGCGCTCGGGGCGGTTCAGGCTCACGGTGGCTACACCGTCTTTGACGGACAGCAAAAAATGCTCGGGCTGGTAGCCCGCCATGGGCTGGTTGTGGCGGGGCAGCTGGTGCGGCTGGCCGGGCAGGTAGCGTTGCGTCATTTTGTCTCCTTCGATTGTGTTGGGGTGCCGGACTTCAAGGTGCCCAGCAATTGATGCAGTTGTGTTTGTTCTCGCTCAGCCAGCGGCGACAGCAGCTCGACGACCCAGCCCTCGTGCGCCAGGGCCATGGCCGCGAAAGCGCTGCGCCCAGCATCGGTCAGGCTGACGGTGTAGGAGCGCCTGTCGCTGGCCTGCATTTGCCGCTGCACCAGTTGTTCTTTTTCAAGCTGGTCAACTATTGATGTGACGTTGCCACCCGTGACCATCATGCGGCGCGACAGCTCGCTCATCGACAGGCCTTGCGGTTCGCGCTCCAGTTGCGCCATCAGGTCAAAGCGCGGCAGCGTGATGTCAAACTGCTCGCGCAAGCGTTGGCGGATCGTGTCTTCGATGCGGGTGGTGGCCGACAACAAACGCAACCACAGTCGCAGCGAGGCGTGGTGGTCGGCGTGCGCGCACTTTTCCATGTCCACAGAGGCCATGTCAGTGTCTTGTCGTGCGCTCATGACACCAGCTCCCCACCATCGATGGCAATCGATTGACCGTTGATCGCATCGCTGCCTGCTGCGCACAGCCACAGCACGCTTTGCGCCACTTCGTGCGGCTGCACCATGCGCTGCTGCGGGTTGCTGGCGGCCAAGGCCTGGCGCGCTTCGGCTTCGCTCTTGCCGGTTTTGCTCACGATGTTTTGCACCGCTTCGCGCACGATGTCGGTCTCGGTGTAGCCGGGGCAAACCGCGTTCACGGTCACGCCTTTGCGGGCCAACTCAAGGGCCAGCGCTTTGGTCAGGCCCACCACGCCGTGCTTGGCGGCCACATAGGCACTCACATAGGCATAGCCTTTGAGGCCTGCTGTGCTCGCGATGTTGATGATTCGCCCAGGCGTGCCTGCTTTGGCCGCTTCGAGCATGCCCGGCAGCACGGCCTGGATGCAGTGGTAAGTGCCTGTGAGGTTGACGTTCAGCATCTGCTGCCACAGCGCGGCATCGGTCTTGGCAAAGGGCGCGCTGTGCGCCTGGCCCGCGTTGTTGACTAGGATGTTCACCGAACCAAAGCGGGCATTCGCTTGCTGCACCGCCGCTTGCACGGCGTGTTCATCGGCCACGTCCATGGGCGCGATCAGCACCGCCACGTCGGGCACCTGCGCACGCAGCGCCTCGGCTTGCGCCTGCAGCTTGTCGTGCGAGCGGCCACACAGGGTCAGGCGGCAACCCGCTTGCGCGAGCTGCAACGCGATGGCAGCGCCAATGCCTGCGCCCGCGCCTGTGATGAGGGCGTGGCGGTTGCTCAACATGCTTTGCCCCCTGTAGGAGCGGCGCCCTCGCCGCGATGGGAAATTATTGGAGCCACCTCGCCTTGATTGGTTTCTGTGGGAGCGGCGCCCTCGCCGCGATGGACGCCCATTCGCGACGAGGGCGTCGCTCCCACAAATTCAAATTGCAAGGAAGTTGAAGCCCCCCCATGTGAATGCAACATCTCAATCCCCCTTTGTCGCAGCCTGCTGGGCACGCTCGCGGGCGAAGCCTGCTTCAAGCTGCGGCTTGCCCGACACGTAAGCACGCGGCCAAGCGATGTCTTTGAAGCCGATGCGTGCTGCTTCTGTCAAGGTCCAAGCCGGGTTGGCCAGGTGCGGGCGGGCCACAGCACAAAGGTCGGCGCGGCCTGCGGCCAGGATGCTGTTGACGTGGTCGGCCTCAGAGATGGCACCCACCGCGATGGTGGCGATGCCCGCTTCTTGGCGGATGCGGTCTGCAAACGGGGTTTGGTACATGCGGCCGTAAGTGGGCTTTTGCTGCGCACTGACCTGACCGGACGAGCAGTCGATCATGTCGGCCCCGGCGGCCTTGAAGGCCCGGGCGATCTCTACCGCGTCGGTCGGTGTGATGCCGCCTTCGACCCAGTCGTGTGCCGAGATGCGCACCGACATGGGCAGGTCTTTGGGCCAAGCGGCGCGCACGGCGGCAAAAACTTCGAGCGGGTAACGCAGGCGGTTGGCGAGCGATCCGCCGTACTCGTCGGTGCGCTCATTTGTAAGAGGGCTGATGAAGCTAGACAACAGATAGCCGTGGGCGCAGTGCAACTCGAGCCAGTCAAAACCAGCTTTGGCAGCGCGCTGGGTGCTGGCCACGAAGTCGGCCGTGACGCGGTCCATGTCGGCGCGGGTCATTGCACGGGGCACATCGCCGTGCGGCAAATAGGGCTGCGCCGATGCCGCCAGCAATGGCCAGTTGCCTTCTGCGTCGTCAGCGGGCACAGGCTGGTCCATGCCCGCGCCTTGCCAAGGTCGGCAGGTCGAGCCTTTGGGCCCTGCATGGCCGATCTGCAGGCCGATCTTCGCGTCAGACTTGGCATGCACCCAGTCCACTATTCTTGCAAAGTCGGTGGTCTGCTGCTCATTCCACAAACCCGGGCAGCCGTGCGTGATGCGACCATCCATGCTGGGTGCGGTCATCTCGACCATCACCAGCCCGGCGCCGCCCACGGCGCGTGCGCCCAAGTGCACCAGGTGGTCTTCGCCTACACGGCCGTCCACGGCCATGTATTGCGCCATGGGCGAGACCACCACGCGGTTCTTGAGCGTGACCGAGCGTTGGGTGTAGGGCGTGAACATGGGCGGGCGAATGCCCGGCGTGGCCGTGCGCCCTGCAAACCAGGCCTCGTAGCCTTCCAGCCAGGCTTTGTCACGAAGGCGCAAATTCTCGTGGCTGATGCGCTGACTGCGGGTGAGCATGGAGTACATGAACTGCTCGGGCTCGAGCTGGTCGCAGTAGCGCTCACCACAGACCTCGAACCATTCCATCGCGTTCCAGGCGGCGTTTTGCAGGCGGATGACGTCGATCTCGCGCACGGCTTGGTAATGTTTCAGCACTTCAGGGATGCGGTCAGCGGTGTCACCCAGCGCCTTGAACTGGCGCACCAACTCAATGGCGTCTTCGAGCGCGAGCTTGGTGCCCGAGCCAATCGCAAAGTGCGCGGTGTGCACCGCGTCGCCCATCAGCACCACATGGCTGTTGCCGTTGAAGGTGGACCAGTTGGCGCACTTGACGCGCTGGAAGTTGAGCCACGCCGAGCCACGCAGGTGGCGGGCGTTGGTCATCAGCTTCTCGCCTTG
>CANBTZ010000007.1 GCA_947372495.1 Comamonadaceae bacterium
GGATGACCGTGTCCCATGCCCTGACCCATGCGGTGAGCCATGAAGCGTGCCGTTTCAACATCGAACGTTTTTTTCTGATCGGCGTTCAGGCTGGCATAAAAGGTTTTGGTGGCCTCGGCGCGTTTTTGCATGTGGGCATCCCGTTGCGCTTTGAAGGCCTGCATCTGGTCGATGCGCTCAGGTGTGGTGAGCTTGGCGAGTGCCGCAGGGTCCGGCCGTGGCAAAGCTTGGGCTGGCGGCTGCATGGTTTGTTCAAAAGCGATCCAGGACGCGTCTTGACCCGCTTGCAGCTGCAGCTTGGCCTTGAGCTCATTCAGGTGCTTGTGGTGGCGCTCGGCCATGCGTTGGTGCATTTTTTCCATGCGAGCAGGGCGCTGGGCATCTGGTGCAGGTGTCGGAGGCGTTTGGGCGAACGCAGTGCCTGCCAGCGAAGACAGCAGGCCCGCAGTGATCAACAGACGGTGGGTGATTTTCATCAAAGTTCCTTTCAAAGAAGGGCCTGAAAGCCCATGCGTTCAGGTTGAAGCCCATTGTGGGCACAGTGTGTAAAGCGACCATGCACAAGCACACCTGCTGTGTAAAGTTGAATCAATTGGCGCACCACAACCGTGGTGCAACGTTCACTGGCTCAGCCGCCCAGCCTGAAAGTCTTCGACGGCCTGCATCAGCTCCTCTCGCGTGTTCATCACAAAGGGCCCGTATTGCGCAATCGGTTCACCCAGTGGCTGGCCTGCGATCAAGAGTGCACGGGTTCCGGCGCTCGCGCGCAGTTGCACACCATCGCCTTCGTTGCGCAGCACGCCCATGCGGTGCAGTGGCACATCCTGGGCTTCGCCGTTTGCGCTCAGCACCTGCAAGGTACCCCTGTAGACGTAAACAAAGGCGTTGTGTGTGTTGGCTACAGGCTGGCTGAAAGTCTGGTCACCCGAAAAATGCAAGTCCAAATAAAGGGGATCGGTGGGGTACGCGCTGACCGGTCTGGCCATGGCGCCTGGCACACCGTGGCAGTGGCCCGAGATGATGCGCACCTGCACACCTTCGGGCGTGGTCACCTCGGGAATGCTGTCGCTTTGGATGTCCTTGTACCAGGGCGTGCACATTTTCTGGTGCGATGGCAGGTTCAACCAGAGCTGAAAACCTTCCATCACACCTTCTTCCTGCTCGGGCATTTCGCTGTGGATCACACCTCGCCCGGCAGTCATCCACTGCACGCCACCGTTTTGCAACAGGCCTTGGGCGCCCGTGCTGTCTTGGTGGCGCATGCGGCCCGCAATCATGTAGGTCACCGTTTCAAAACCCCGGTGCGGGTGGTCCGGGAAACCGGCACCGTAGTCCTTGGGGTCGTCGCTGCCAAACTGGTCGAGCATCAAAAACGGGTCCAGGCGTTGCTGCCATTCACCGGTGAGCACGCGGGTGAGCCGTACGCCCGCGCCGTCACGGGTGGCGCGGCCTGCCACCAGGGTTTCCAAGCCGCGTGGATTTTCAACAAACAAGGTCATGTGCGCAATGATGCCGTAAATGGAGTACGTTCACGGTCGATTGACACAGATCAAGACTGAACCCGGTAACCTTCTTCGACAATGGCTTGGGCCAGTGCTTCGCGAGGTTGTTCAGAATCGACCTCGACTTTGTTTTGGCTGCGGTCGATGACGACCTGGGCCTGGGCATCCAGACTCAAGAGTGCTTTGGTCACGGCTTTTTCGCAGTGCCCACAGGTCATGCCTTCAACGGTGAAAATCTGCTTCATGGCGCATCCTTGCAATTCAAACCCTCATGGGTGTGTCACAAGCTTAAGTGAAAAAAAAGACAAACCACATGACCCAGATCAACGCGACCCAGACCATCGACATCGGCATCGGTGGCATGACGTGCGCCTCGTGCGTGGCGCGGGTCGAAAAGGCGCTGAACAAGGTGCCGGGCGTCACGTCTGCCACGGTGAACCTGGCCACCGAATCGGCCCGCATCGCCGTGGCAGACCCGGAACTCACCGATGCCCGCTTGCGCCGCGTCATCCGCGACGCAGGCTACGAGCCGCGTTCGATGGAAACCGCCGAAGCCGAGGCCAACAACCACTCGCCCTGGGCCGGTTTTGCGCCCGTGGCCTGGGGCCTTGCGCTGTCTGCACCGCTCGTGTTGCCCATGCTGGGCGGCCTGTGGGGCCAGCACTGGATGCTGCCCGCCTGGCTGCAGTTCGCACTGGCCACGCCAGTGCAGTTCATTTTGGGCGCACGGTTTTACAAAGCCGGCTGGCATGCCCTCAAGGCGCTTACAGGCAACATGGACCTGTTGGTTTCATTGGGCACCACTGCAGGCTGGCTGTTGTCGGTGTGGTTGTGGCTCACGGCCAGCGGGCACCATGCGCCGCACTTGTACTTTGAAGGCTCGGCGGTGGTCATCACCCTGGTGCTGTTGGGCAAATGGCTCGAAGCCCGCGCCAAGCGCCAGACCACCGAAGCCATCCGCGCCCTGCACGCCCTGCGGCCCGACAAGGCGCATTGGATGGGTGAAGACGGTGAGGTCGATGTGCCCGTGGATGAAATCCTGTCGGGCGATTTGATCGTGGTGCGTCCAGGCGAGCGCTTTCCGCTCGACGGTGAGCTGGTCGAAGGCCAGACGCAGGTGGACGAATCCATGCTGACTGGCGAGCCTTTGCCCGTGTCCAAAGCCGTGGGTGCGCAGCTCACGGGCGGCTCGATCAATGGCGACGGCCGTGTGCGCATGCGCGTGACAGCCGTGGGCCATGAGACGGTGCTCTCGCGCATCATCCGCTTGGTCGAAGACGCACAAGCTGCCAAGGCCCCCATCCAGCGTTTGGTGGACAAGGTGGCGGAGGTGTTTGTGCCGGTGGTCTTGCTGGTCGCCTTGCTCACCTTGGCTGTGTGGATGTTCCAGGGCGCCAACTTTGAAACCGCCCTCATCCACGCCGTGGCGGTGCTGGTGATCGCTTGCCCTTGCGCGCTGGGGCTGGCCACGCCCGTGGCCATCATGGCGGGCACCGGGGTGGCGGCCAAACACGGCATTTTGATCAAGGACGCCCAGGCGCTCGAAACTGCGCACCGTGTGCAGACCGTGGCCTTTGACAAAACCGGCACCCTCACCGTGGGGCAACCGCGTTTGACGCACCAGGTGGCGGCAACCGGGCAAGACATGGCGCAGGCCTTGGGCTGGGCTGCCAGTGTGCAAAGTGGCAGCGAACACCCTCTGGCGCGCGCCGTGGTGGTGGCGGCCAAGGCGCAGGGTCTGGGCGTTTCGGCCCCCATCGACTTGACCGCTGTTCCCGGCCGGGGTGTGCAGGCCACGGTTGAGGGCCGCACCTTGCTGCTGGGCAGCTTGCGTTGGTTGCAACAAGAAGGCATGGACGAGCACCTGTGGGCCAGCGATGTGATCGCCTTGCAAGCGCAAGGGGCCACGCTGTCGGCCCTGGCCGAGCGCACCGCCATGGGCGTGCAAGGTTTGCTGCTCATGGCCTTTGGCGACGAACCCAAGGCGGGTGCTGCCGAGGCGCTGGCGGCTTTGCGCGCACGCGGCCTGAAGCTGGTGATGATCTCCGGCGACAACCAGGCCGCCGCCGAGGCCATGGCACGGCGACTTGGCTTGCGCCCCGAAGACGGCGAGGTGCTGGCCGACGTGCTGCCCGGCGACAAGGCCGCCAAGGTGCAGCAGTTGCGCTCAGGTGGGCGCATTGTGGCCATGGTGGGCGATGGCGTGAACGACGCCCCTGCGCTGGCCGCCGCCGACGTGGGCTTGGCCATGGGCAACGGCACCGACGTGGCCATGCACGCGGCAGGCATCACCCTGATGCGTGGCGATGTGGCATTGGTGGGCGCGGCGCTCGACATCTCGGCGCGCACCGTGGCCAAGATCCGGCAGAACCTGTTTTGGGCTTTTGCCTACAACGTGGCGGGCATCCCGCTGGCCGCTTTGGGCTACCTCAACCCGGTGATCGCGGGCGGAGCCATGGCCCTCAGCTCGGTGAGTGTCATGGGCAATGCGCTCTTGCTCAAGCGCTGGAAGCCGCGTGACTGAGTTGGCCGAGGGGCTTGGTGAGCTTTGAGAATGCGGTTTTCTTGACTTGTGTCACGGCGGCGCAGGCGCGAACGCGCCACACTGGCTGCAGTTCACACAAGGAGAGCCCCGATGACCGTTCGCCGCAGCCTGCAAATCATCCGTGACGAGCACGCCTCACTGGCCGCCATGCTTCAATCCATGCGCATGATGGTCGAGCGCGGACCGTCCGAGAGCCGCACCCACTTCTTTGATGTGGTGCGCGCCATGCTGTTCTACATCGACGAGTTTCCCGAGCGCTTGCACCACCCCAAGGAGTCCAACCTGCTGTTCCCGAAGGTGGTCAAGGCCGCGCCCCAGGTGTTGGGGGCCATTGACCGGCTCGAGCGCGACCACATGGTCAGTGAAAAGGCGGCTCGTGATTTGCAGCACCTGCTGTTGTCTTGGGAGCTGCTGGGCGCTTCACGGCGCGCGGCGTTCGAAGAAGCGTTCAAAAAATATGTGGACTTTTACCTGGACCACATGAACCTTGAAGAAAGCATCATCCTGCCCGAAGCCGAGCGGTGCTTGAGCGAGGAGGATTGGCGTGTATTGGACGCCGCGTTTGCCGAAAACGCCGACCCGCTCACGGGCCACTTCGCGCCCCCGGCCGAATACGAAAAGCTCTTCAGCATGATCGTGGCGCGCGCACCCGCGCCGATTGGTTTAGGCTGAACGCAGGCCAGTCACCGAGGCGTTCAGACCGTCGAGCAAGGCCCCTGCCAAAGCGGCCTTGCGCTTGGCTTCGGCCCGTTTGTTGGACGCCACATCGCTGAAGTCTTGAGGGATCACCACTTGCGGAATGACCACAAAAAAGCCGCTGGCTTCGGGTTCGGCGCCCAAGTCGCGCCACAGGCCTTCCAGGTCGACTTTGATCTTCATGCGGCGCACCGGGTTGAGCGCCACGCGCTGGCGGTTGGCCACCAGCAGCACACGCCCGCAGCCGAAGGTGTGGGCCAGTTGGCGCACCGCCTGCAGCAGCAACACCGAAGGGCGGTACCCGTGGAAACTTTTGGTGGCCTGGCGAATCAAATCTTTGGCGTCGTCATCGCGTGAGCCTTGCAAACGGGTGACCCGCATGTCGCAGCCGTCAGCATGGGGGGTCAGCAGGAAGGTGGCCGAATACAAAAAGCGCTCACCCCAGTACAGCTGCAGGCTCATTTCGCCTTCGCGGTGTCCGTCACGGATCGCCTGCAGACGCAGCGTGGCCAGCTCGCCTGTTTTGGTCTCGACCTGCGAGACCTGCAAGGGCTCGTGGGCCGATGCACTCAGCAAAGCACCCAGACCTTGCTGCGCCACCAAGCGGTAATGGTTCACGATCAGATCCACGCGCTGGGCGCAGCTCAGAGGCCGAAACCCGTAGGGCCGGTAGATGCGCGTCAGCAGCTTGGGGAAGTCGGCCAACTGTTGCCACAGCACCGGGTGCGCGTGTACAAAACCGACCCACTGCCTAGTGGCCTGCGGGTAGAAAACCCGACCCAGCAAGAGCTTGACCCGTTCACGGGGGTGGTCCTTCAAACGGGTCCAGGTGTCTTGCCAGTCGTTCATGCGTTCTCAGTGGGTGCGGTGTTCTTGGTGAACCAAGAAGCATAAAGCACAGGCAACACCACCAAGGTCAGCAAGGTGGCGGTGATCAAACCACCGATCACCACGATGGCCAAAGGCCGCTGTGTTTCCGAACCGATGTCGTGGCTGAGCGCCATGGGCAGCAAGCCCAGCGCTGCCAGCATGGCCGTCATCAACACCGTGCGCAGGCGTTGCTGCGCGCCTTCTTTGACAGCGTCGATCACGTTGTAGCCCGCGTTGCGCAGCTGCTGAAAGACCGACAGCATCACCACCCCGTTGAGCACGGCCTGCCCCGACAGCGCGATGAAACCGATGGCCGCCGACACCGACAGCGGGATGCTGAATATCCACAGCGCAATGAAGCCACCGATCAGGGCCAGCGGCACGTTGATCAGGATCAGCGCCGCGGTCTTGACCGATTTGAACGCGTCAAACAGCAGCACAAAAATCAGCAGCAGCGAGATGGGCACCACCACTGACAGGCGCTGCATGGCACGTTCTTGGTTCTCAAACTCGCCGGACCAGTTGACCGCGTAGTTCTCGGGAATCTTGACGTTCGCTTCCACACGTTGCTTCATGTCGGCCACGACCGAACCCATGTCGCGGCCCTTGATGAAGATGCCAATCGCCATGGTGCGGCGACCCGCTTCGCGGGCGATGTTCATGGCCCCGCTGGCCTGGCGGATTTTGCTCACCGCGCCCAGCGTGGTGTAACCCCCGTTGGGGATGGCAATGGGGGTGCTCGGGAGCAAAGAGATGGAACGGTCATCTTCAGGCAGTCGCACGGCCACGGCGAATTTGCGCTCGCCTTCCCAAATTTGGGTGGCGGCTTTGCCCGCCAAAGCCGCTTCGATCACGTCCTGGATGTCGCTCACGTTCAGGCCATAACGGGCAGCGCGTTCGCGGTCGATGTCGATCACCAACTGGGGCAGCTCGCCCAGGCGGTCCACCTCGGCGCGCTGGATGCCTTTGACCTGCTTGAACTCGTGCTGCATGGCTTCCACCAGGCGGCGCAGCTCACCCAAATCGTCGCCCGCGACCTTGACCACAATTTGGCCCTTGATCTGCGAGATGGATTCGAGCACGTTGTCGCGAATGGGTTGCGAGAATGCCGGATCGACGCCCGGGATGACGGCCAGGCGCTTGTCCATTTCCTCGACCAATTGCTCGTGCGTGAGGCCCTTGCGCCACTCTTCGGCGGGTTTCACGTCCACAAACACCTCGGCCATGCTCAGCGTTTTGGGGTCGGTGCCGTCTTCGGGTTGGCCCGACTTGGACACCACGGTGCGCACCTCAGGGATGGTCAGCAAAGCCTTGCGGGCCATGCGCAGCACGTTGGCCGCTTCGTTTTGCGAGACGCTCGCGGGCATGTCCCAGTTGACCCAGAAGGTGCCTTCGTTCAGCTCGGGCAAAAACTCCGAGCCCAGCCGGGATGCGGCGCCAATCGACAGCGCAAAGGCCGACAGCGCGATGACGACCACTTTGCGGCGGTGGGTCAGTGACCAGTCGAGCACGGGCGCATAAAACCGCTTGAGGGATGCGACCAAACGGTTGTCGCCGTGCGGCAGGTTCTTGCGCAGCATCCAGTAAGCCAGCAACGGCACCAGGGTGAGCGAGAAGATCAGCGAGCCGATCAGGGCCGTGGTCACCGACAGCGCCATGGGCTGGAAGATGCGCCCTTCGTGGCGCTGCAGCGCAAAAATCGGGATGTGCGCCGCGATGATGATCAGCATCGAAAACAGCGTCGGGCGGCCCACTTCGTTGGCCGCATCGGTGATCAGCGCCTTGCGCTCTTTGTCGCTCATGCCTTCGCCGCGTTCTGCCAGGCGGTGCATGATGTTCT
This sequence comes from Comamonadaceae bacterium, assembly GCA_947372495.1. Classification (GTDB taxonomy): domain Bacteria; phylum Pseudomonadota; class Gammaproteobacteria; order Burkholderiales; family Burkholderiaceae_C; genus Limnohabitans_A. The sequence continues at coordinate 7,454 of CANBTZ010000007.1, forward strand.
CGATCACGATCACCGCCCCGTCCACGATGATGCCGAAGTCCATCGCGCCCAGACTCAGCAAGTTGGCGGGTACGCCCATGATCTTCAGGCCCATGAAGGTCGACAGCAGGGCCAGCGGAATGATCACCACCACGGCCAGTGTGGCGCGCAGGTTCGACAAGAACAGGTACAGCACCAGGGCCACCAGCAAGGCGCCTTCGACCATGTTCTTGAACACGGTCGACAGCGTCTTTTCCATCAACCAAGTGCGGTCATAAAAAGGCACGATCTGCACGCCCTTGGGCAAGCCGCGGTCGTTGAGCTGGGCAATGCGGTCCTTGACGGCCTTGAGCACCACGCTGGGGTTTTCACCTTTGCGCATGATGACGATGCCGATCACGGCGTCGTCGTCTTCGTCCTGCCCTGTGGTGCCCAGGCGCGGCACCGCGCCCAGTTTGATTTGGGCCACATCGCGGATCAGGATGGGCGAGCCGTTGCGCGAGTCGAGCACGATCTGGCCGATTTCTTCGGGCGAACGCAAAAGGCCAATGCCCCGGATGGCAAACTGCTGTGCGCCTTGCGCCACATAGCTGCCGCCTGCGTTGGAGTTGCCGCGCCCGAGCGCGTCGAGCAGGTTTTGGAAGGTCAGCTTGTACGCACGCAGTTTGTCCAGGTCAGGTTGCACCTCGTACTGCTTGATGAAGCCACCCATGGCCACCACATCGGCCACGCCAGGCACTTGCCGCAAAGACCGTTCAATCGTCCAGTCCTCGACGGTGCGCAGGTCGGTCGTCGACAGGCCGTCACCCCGAATGCGGTAGCGCATGATTTCGCCCACGGGCGTGGCGTTGGGGGCGATGTTGACCTGCGCGCCTTGGGGCAGATCCACCGCGGCCAGGCGCTCGTTGACCTGTTGGCGCGATAGATTGACTTCGGCTTTTTCGTCAAAGGTGATGACGGTGAAGGACAGGCCAAACTGGGTGTGCGAGAACACACGGATCGAATTGGGCAGGCCCGACAAGGCCGTCTCCAGCGGCAGGGTGACCTGCTTTTCGACCTCTTCGGCGGCACGGCCTGGGTACAGCGCGATCACCGTGACCTGGGTATCGGTCACGTCCGGAAAGGCCTCGACCGACAAATTCTTGAACGCCGTCACGCCTGCCATGACAAACAGCAACAAACCAAGCACGATGAACAGCGGCTCGTTCAGGGCATAGTGGATCAGCTTTTTCATTTTTTGCCCTGTTCTGCGGGTGCGCTGCCGGTCTTGGCGTTGTCCTGGGCGATGCGCAGCTCACGCGAGAGCAGCAGGCCGTTTTGGCTGACCACTTGTTCGCCTTCTTTCAGGCCTTCGCTCAGCAGCACTTTGTTCGCGCCTTCGTGGGCGACTTTCACATCGCGTGGCTCGAACACACCGGGCTGGCTTTGCACAAACACATAGTGCTGCGTGCCGCGCAAGAAAACGGCAGAGGCCGGCACCTCGATGCTGTTGCCCACGTTGCGCTGGTACAGCACAGTGGCCAGCATCTCGCTCTTGAGCAGGCGTTTGGGGTTGGCCACGGTGGCGCGCACTTTGATCGTGCGGGTGGTCGGGTCGATTTGGTCGGTGACCGCGCTGATGGTGGCGTCGAGTTTCAGATCGGGCAAGGTGGGCAGCAGCAGGCTCACGCGTGCGCCCGGGCGCAGGTCGGCCACATCGGCTTCGTGCGCGTCAATCTGCACCCACAGCGTGCTGGGGTCAGACACCACAAACATGGCTGGCCCTGTGCCGTCGGGACGCACTTCCTGGCCGGGGTTGAGGTTGCGCTCGACCACCACGCCGCGGATGTCGCTGCGCAGGCCCAGCTGCTGGTTCACGCCAGAGGCGCTGCCATACAAGCTGGTGCGTGCTTGTGCGCGTGCCACTTCGGCCAGGGCGCGTGCGGCGTCGGCTTCGGCTTGCTCCAGGTCTTTGCGGGCGACCACGCCAGCGTCAAACAGTTCGCGCTGACGTGCCAGCGCTTGGCGTGCCAGGGTGGCGTCGGCCACGGCACGCGAGGTGTCGGCCTGGGCCGCGCCAAATTCTGGCGAGGCCAGTTGTGCCAGCACTTGGCCTGCGCCCACAGGCTGGCCGACATCCGCCGTGATGTGGGTCACGCGACCGGCAAAAGCGGGGTAAATGCGCTGGGTTTTTTCTTCGTTCCAGACCAGGCGGGCGGGCAGCTCGATTGAAATTGTTTTGGCGGCTGCTGCGGGGGTGCTCACCAGCAAAGGCAGCTGCGGGTGGCCCGCCGGGTAGCGCAACTGGTTGTTCTGGATGATGGGCATGGGCGTGGCCGCCACAGGCTCGGCTTTGTCCTGGCAGGCCGTGAGGCCCACCAAACTCACGATGGCGATCAGGGCGGGGAATTTTTTCAAAGACATGGTGTGCTCAATCTGTGCGATGGGCTGAGGCCATCAAGGTGTGGTGGTGCTGGCGCTGCGCAATTGCCAGGTCCCCAGGGCTTTGGCGTGTTCGCTGCGCACGGCCAGGGCTTCGAGTTGGGTGGTTTTGAGGGTGCGACGCGCGTCGAGCAAGTCGGTCAGCGTCATGCCCCCTTTGTTGTAGGCCAGCTCGGCCTGCGCAGCCACTTGCGTGGCTTGCGGGACGATCTGCTCGTCGTAAATCTTCAGGCGCCCGGCACTGGCTTGCCAGCCTTGCATCAAGGCCATCAGCTCGCTGCGTGCTTGCAGGCGGGTCTTTTGCAACAGGTCCAGGCTTTGCTGCTCTTGCGCCAGGGCCCGGCCGATTTCGCCGTCAAAGCGCTGCCAGCCGTTGAGCGGCAGCGAGATGCGCAGCGCCAACAAACGCGTCGATGTGCCGGGGTAGTGGTCCATCGAAGCGCCAATGCTGGGGTCGGCACTTTTCAGGGCCTGCGCGGCTTGCAAGGCGGCTTGTGCTGCGGCCACGCGCTCGCGTGCGGCCAGCACATCGGGGCGCTGCTCGACCAAGGCATCGATGGCCGCTTCGGCCTGCGCTGCGCTGTTGCTGACGTTGGTGTTGGCCACGGGCCAAGCGCCTTGCGCCGTCCAGCCGCCCACAGGGGGTTTTTGTCCGGTCCAGATCGACAAGGCCTGTGCCGCTTGTTGGTGTTCCAGCTGAGCGCTGTGCACATCGGCGCGGGCCCGCTCGGCCTCAATGCGGGTGCGCGCTGTCTCTTGCGCCGACAGGTCGCCCGCTTTGAGGCGGCGAGCGGCCGTGTCGGCCAACTGCTGCGCGCTTTGGGCGATGGCCTGCACGGTTTGCAGGCGCTGCTGCGCGGCCAGCAGGTCGTAAAACGCGTTTTGTGCGCCGATCTGCTGCATCACCGCCATGTCGGTGCCGTCGGCTTGGGCGGCGCGGGCGCTGCGCTCGGCCACTTCGGTGCGCAGGGCGCGTTTGTTGCCGCGCTCCCAAGTCCAGTCCAGGCCCAGCGATTTGTCCAGGCGCTTTTGCGTCCAGAACGAACCGCTGCCCACACCGTTTTGCAGGTCAATCGACGAGACGCCTGCCGACAAGGTGGGCGCAGGCGCGCGGTCGGCGGTTTGGATGTCGGCCTTGGCCGCTTCGGCTGCGCGTTGCGCGGCCATCACGTCGGGGTTTTGGCGGGCCGCTTGCAACGCCTGCGCCAAGCTCAGGGCGGTCGATGCCGCGGCAGGGCCCGTGGCTGGGCCCGTGGTTGGGGCCGCAGGGGTGTCTGCTGCGCTGGCCCAGGGGTGGGCGGTGCCCAAGAGGGCGCCGATCAAAAACAAGTGTCGTATGCTCATGCCTTGTTTATCTGCGATGCGGCCTGACCAACACCTGACTCGGGTTGTCCCGGGCATGACACGCAGGGATCTGACAAGGAAATCAGGGGCATGCGCATACTTTTGGTGGAAGACGATCCGGTGCTGCAAGCGGTCATGTTGCGCAGCCTGGCCGATGCCGGCCACCGGGTGGACGCTGCCTCTGACCTGGCCACCGCCACCCACCTGTGGCGCGTGCAGGCCTTTGACGCCGTGCTGCTGGACCTGAACCTGCCCCTCAGTGACCGCCAGCGCTCGGACACGGGCAGCGGCCTCACCTTGCTGCGCGAGATGCGCGCCAAGGCCGACAAAACCCCCGTGCTGGTGCTGACCGCCCGCAACCGCACCGACGAGCGCATTGCCGGGCTAGACGCGGGTGCCGACGATTACCTGGGCAAGCCCTTTGAGCTGGCCGAAGTCGAAGCCCGCTTGCGTGCGCTGGTGCGCCGCAGCCAGGGCACAGACGACCAGACGCAGGTGGGCCAGCTGGTGCTCGACCGCAAAGGCCGCCGGGTGCTGGTGGCCACCGAAGAACTGGTGCTGCCCGCACGCGAATTGGAAGTGCTCTGGGAACTCATGACCCCCCCTGGCCGCACCGTGAGCAAGAAAGACCTGTCCAACAAACTCTCGGACTTTGACGGTGCGCTGGCCGACAACGCGCTCGAAGCCTTCATCTCGCGCCTGCGCAAAAAGCTGGTGCACTCGGGCGCGTCGATCCGCACTTTGCGCGGCATCGGTTACCTGATGGAAGAAGAGCGGCCATGAATGCCCACATGCCCAGAGTTGCACCTGCGCCCCGGTCTTTGCGCTCGCGCTTGCTGCGGCATGTGATTGCGCCGCTGGCCGTGACCTGGCTTTTGGGCACCTTGCTGGCTTTGGGGGTGGCTCGTTATTTCACGCAGCAGGCCTTTGACCGCGCCTTGCTCGACGACGCCTATGCGGTGGCCAGCCATGTGCGCACCGCCGATGAAGGCGGTTTGACGCTGGGTCTGACAGCGGCAGAAATTGGCACCTTGTTGTTTGACCAAAACGAGTCGATTTATTTTGCCGTGTATTTGCAGGATGGCCGCTTACTGGCCGGACACCCGGGCCTCAAGCTCCCCCAGGACGGCGAGCTGGCATCGCCGCGGTTTTCGGAGGTGATGTTCCAGAACCGTGCATTGCGCGCCGCCGTGTTGGCGCGCGCGCAGCCCCTGCCGTACACCGTGGTGGTGGCGCAGACCACCAACAGCCAAGACCGTTTGTTCCAGCGCCTGCTGTTCATCTCACTCGCGCCGCAAGCTTTCTTGCTCATATGGCTGGCTTTGTGGCTGCGCCGCGTGATTCAGGAAGACGTGCAGCCTCTGATGGACCTGGAGCAAGCCGTGGCCCAGCGCGATGCGCGCGACTTCACGCCGGTGAAGGTTTCGAGCCGCACGCGCGATGTGCAGCGCCTGGGTGAAGCGATCAATGCCTTGCTCGTGCGCATTGGCCAAAGCGTGCGGGCGCAAAGGGAGTTTGCTGGCAATGTGGCGCACGAGCTGCGCACACCGCTGGCGGGCGTGCGTGCGCTGGCCGAATACGCGCTGTCCCAGTCGGACCCCAAGGTCTGGCAAGAGCAGTTGCGCAGCATCGCCCAAAGCCAGGAACGCGCCAGCCACTTGATTGACCAACTGCTGGCTTTGGCGCTGGCCGAAGAGGCCGAGCAAGTTTTGCAGCCGCAGCGCATCGCACTCGACGAGGTGGTGCGCGACACGCTGATGCGCCACTTGCACCGGGCCGATGCGCTGGGCGTGGACCTGGGCGCACGCGGGCTCGATGTGCCGGTGTTTGTGCTGGCCCAACGTGCCTTGGTCGAAGGCGTGCTCGACAACCTGATCGACAACGCGCTGCGCTATGGTCTGCCTGAAGCGCCATCCGAGCGACACGTCACCGTGGAAATTGCCCACGATCTGAGCACGGCGCAGGTGGTGCTGTCGGTGCACGACAACGGCCCGGGCATCACCGAGGCGCAGCGCACCCGAGTGCTCAGCCGCTGGGGGCAAGGCAGCGCGGGCGAAGCCCTCAAGCAGGGCTCGGGCCTGGGGCTGGCGATCGTGTCGGAATACGCCCGCATCTTGGGCGCCACGCTGACCCTGGGCACGGGCGCCGAAGGGCTCGGCCTCAAGGTCAGTCTGGTGTTCGCCGATCAGGCGAGCGTCGGGTAATCGAGGTAACCGGCTTCGCCGCCGCCATACAGCGTGGCGCGCTCAACAGTGTTGAAGGGGCCGCCTTGTTGGAGGCGCGCACCGAGGTCGGGGTTGGCGATGAAGGGGCGGCCAAACGCCACCAGATCGGCACCTTCGGCCAAGGCCTGGTTGGCCAGCGGCAGGTCGTAGCCGTTGTTGACCATCCATGCGCCCTGCCCGCCTGCATCGCGGTAAGCCTGGCGCAGCGCGGCATAGTCAAACGGTGCCGGGCCTTGCTGGTGGTCCCGCGGGCCGCCTGTGGAGCCTTCGATGACGTGCACAAAGGCCAGACCCAGAGGGGCCAGTGCCTTGATCACATGCGTGAACAGGGGTTGTGGTGCGTCGTCGCTGGCGTCGTTGGCGGGCGTCACGGGCGACAGGCGGATGCCCGTGCGATCGCCACCAATTTCGGCCACCACGGCCAGCATCACTTCTTGCAAAAAGCGGGCGCGGTTGTCGATGCTGCCGCCGTAAGCGTCGCTGCGGTGGTTGCTGCCGCTGCGCAAGAACTGGTCAATCAGGTAGCCGTTGGCCGCGTGCACTTCCACGCCATCGAACCCGGCGGCGATGGCGTTGCGGGCGGCGTGGCGGTAGTCCTGCACGATGCCGGGCAGCTCAGACGCGTCGAGCGCGCGGGGCTCTGAGGTGTCCATGAACTTGGCTTGACCATCGACCAGCAACACGGTTTTGGTTTTGGCGGTGACGGCCGAAGGGGCCACGGGCGCAGCGCCGCCGGGCTGCAAGCTGGTGTGCGAGACACGGCCCACATGCCAAAGCTGCATGACGATCTGGCCGCCCTCGGCGTGCACGGCGTCGGTCACTTGTTTCCAGGAGGCGACCTGCGCCTCGCTCCAGATGCCAGGCACATCGGCGTAGCCCTGGCCTTGGTGGCTGATAGCAGTGGCCTCGGTGACGATCAAGCCCGCCCCGGTCGCTGGGTTGGCGCGTTGGCGGTAGTAGCTGGCCATATGGGCATTGGCCACAGAGCCCGGGGCGCGGTTGCGCGTGAGCGGCGCCATGACGATGCGGGTGGACAAGCGCAGTGCGCCAGCGGTGGTGGGTTCAAACAGGGTGGTCATGTGTGCTTTGCTGGTGGTGGAATTCAAACGTCGTAACCCGGGTTTTCGCGCTGCAGTTTGCGCACCAGTGAAGGCCAGACAAACGAGCCGCCCAAGCCGCCGGTTTGCACTTTCATCGCGTGGGCCACGCCTGTGACAATTTGCGGATCGACGGCCGTGAGGTCTTGGGCACTGGCCTGGCCAGCCAGCGCATCCACCTGAATGCGGCAAGTGTTCTCGAAGGTGTACATCGACAAGAAGGCATCGGCAATCGTCTTGCCCACAGTCAGCAGGCCGTGGTTGCGCAGCATCAGGAAATTGGCTTCGCCCAGATCGGCTTGCAGCCGGGTCTTCTCGTCGTCGCGGATCGCCACGCCTTCGTAGCCGTGGTAGGCCAGCGAGGCCAGCACGAAGGTGCTTTGCTGGCTGATGGGCAGCACGCCGTGCTTTTGTGCGCTCACGGCCACGCCCGCGCGGGTGTGGGTGTGCAGCACGCAGCCCGCGTCGTGGCGCACCGCGTGCACGGCACTGTGGATCACGAAGCCTGCCGGGTTGACTGGGTAAGGGCTGTCGTCGAGTTTGTTGCACTGCATGTCCACCTTGACCAGGCTGGACGCGGTGATCTCGTCGAACATCAGGCCATAAGGGTTGATCAGGAACTGGTGCTCGTCGCCCGCGACCGATTCGGGCAGCTTGGCGCTGATGTGGGTGAACACCAGATCGCTCCAGCCGTAGAGCGCGACCAGCCGGTAGCAGGCGGCCAGATCGACGCGCAGTTGCCATTCGTCAGGGTGCATGTGGGTGGGTGTGCTCATGGGGGTCTCCTGGTCTCGATGTGTTGTGGGAACGACGCCCTCGTCGTGATTTTCCGAGGCGTTCAACTGGGCAGCAGCTTACCGTGGCCGGGTCAGCTCTTCCAGTCGCGCAAGGTACACCCGCGCGTGCTGCCCGCTGTCATCGTGCGCGCCGCACATCTCCAGCGACGGCTGCAGCTGACCACACACCGCTGGGCGCGAGGGTTGGCCAAAGAGTTTGCATCCCAGATGGGCATCAAGCTGCACACAAGGCACACCTGCAGGTTTGCCCTGCGGCATGCCCGGAATCGGTGAGGAAATCGACGGCGCAGTGCAGCACGCAGCGCAACCGGGGCGGCAGGTGAGGGAGGTGCTCATCGTGGCCACAGCACCCACAGCTGCAGGGGCTGCTTCAGCCGCCCTGCCAGTTCTCCAGCTTCGTTGCCAGAGCCTGCGTAGTAGTCGGCCCGCACCGCACCCACAATCGCGGTGCCCGTGTCTTGTGCCAGCACCAGGCGGTTGAGGCTGGTTTGCGGTCCGCTTGAGCTGAGCCACACGGGCGTGCCGTAGGGGATGCTGCCTGGGTCCACCGCAATCGAGCGGCCCGCTGTCAGCGGCACGCCTTGAGCGCCTTTGGGGCCGGGGGGCGTGACACCTGCGGGCAGTGTTTCTTCGCGGAAGAACACCACACGCGGGTTGCGCCACAAGAGCTCTTGCACTCGCGAAGGGTTGCGAGCGATCCAAGCCTTCACACCGGGCCAAGACGCGTCGCGCACCAGGCCCTCATCCAGCAGCCAGCGGTTCGGGCTTTTGTAGGGCTGGTCGTTGGTGCCCGCGAAGGCCATGCGCACCAAGCGTTGACGGCCATCGGGTTCGCTCACGCGCACGAGGCCTGAGCCCTGGATGTGCAGCACCATCGCGTCCACCGGGTCGTTCAGGTAGACCAGCTCTTTGCCGCGCAAGGCGTTTTTGGCGGCGCTCAGCGTCTCCATTTCTTGCCGCGTGTACCAGGGCTTGCGTTTGCCCAGATCGGCTGGGGCCGCGTACAGCGGGACCCGAAAGCTGCCTTGCGGCTGGCGGCTGGCGTCCAGCAGGGGTTCGTAGTAGGCCGTGAGCAGTCCGCTGGCTTGGGCCTCGTGCGATTCGACCCGGTAGGCTTGCAGGCGGCGGCGCATCCAGTCGCGTTGCACCTCGTGCGACGCGTTGGCCAGCTCGCGCACTTCGGGGCACAGGCGCGCCCAGACCGGCTGCTTGCGCTCGCAGCTGCGCAGCCAGGCGGGCCAGGCTTCGTTCAGTGCGTCTTGTTCCAGGCCCGGCAGGTCGGACCAAGGCACGGCCACCCAGCGGCTTTTGGTTTGGGTGATGGGCGATGGCAGCGGCCCGGTGTCGGTGCCGATGTCGTTGCGGGTGGCGCTGTGGGTGTTTGGGGGCCTGCCTGAATGGGCGACCGAGGGCTCGTCCAGCGGCGGCGCAGACGAGCACCCGGGCAAGGTGCCTAGAATGGCGAGCGACAAAGCCGCAGTCGCCCCCTTCCAGCGGGCGAACAAGGCCGATCGTTTGAACACCAATGGCGCTGACAGGGAGAGTTGCATGGGTCTGATTTTGCTGGAAGCGTTGTTGGCCTTGGTCGTCTTGGCTTTGATTGTGTGGTGGACCATGTTTTCTGGCCGCGACAAAGGCGAGTTGCCGCCTTCGGACAAGCGCGAGCCCTGAGCTCAGTCCAGCAAGGTGTGCACGCCCTCAAAGCGCTGCGCGAAATAGCGGTTGCTCAGCAGGTCTACCCGCACCCCTGTGCGCGGGTTGCTGGCGTGGATGAAGCGGTCGTTGCCGATGTAAACCCCCACATGCGAGTGGTGTGAGCCCAGTGTGTTGAAAAACACCAGATCGCCGGGCTGCTTTTGTTCCGGGTCGATCGGGCGCGACATCTGACCGAGCGTGACCGAGCTGCCACCGATTTTGAGTCCCGCCGCTTCGCGGTAAACGTGGCTCACCAGACCGGAGCAATCAAATCCTGTGGCCGGGCCTTTGCCGCCCCAGCTGTAGCGCGTGTCCAGCAGCGACAGCGCATACAGCGCAATGTCGTTGCGCACCGGGTTGGCGGCGGCCGTCGTGGCTTTCGTCGCAGGCGCGGTGGCTTGGGGCGGGGTGGTCGAACAAGCGCCCAAAACCAGCAACGCCGTGCACAGGGCCCAAGCGCTGAGCGCACGGCACAAGGCCATGGTGTGCAGTGCTGAGGCGCTCATGTCACCTCGCGCAGCAAATTGGCCAGCTCGACGGCGGATTTGACTTCCATCTTGTCGAACACCCGCGAGCGGTGGACTTCCACCGTGCGCACGCTGATGTCCAGTTGATCGGCGATCAGTTTGTTGGGCAGGCCTTCGATCACCAGGCGCATCACATCGCGTTCGCGCTCGGTCAGCTCTTGCAGCTGCTGCTCGCGCAGGCTTTTTTGTGTGCGACGCGCCAGGTGCTGGGCAGACAAAGTCAGCGCTTGCTCGATCCGGTCCACCAGGGCGTTGTCAGAGAAAGGCTTTTCGCAAAAATCAAAGGCACCGCGCTTGACGCTGTCCACGGCGGTGGGCACATCGGCATGGCCTGTGAGAAAAATCACCGGCCAGGCCTGCGCCAGGCCCTTGTCCAGCAGCTGCTCGAACAAGGCCAAGCCACTCATGCCGGGCATGCGCACGTCGAGCAAGATGCAGCCCGCTTGCGGTGGCAAGCCGTCAGCACCCCAGGCGGGTGAGGTGGTGCTCAGCATGTTCAAAAAAGCCTCGGCGCTGCCGTAGGCCTCGCTCAGCAGGCGGCGCGTGCGCAGCAACCAGGCCATGCTCTCGCGCACGCTGACATCGTCGTCAACGATAAAGACCGTGGCATGGGTGTGGCTGTGCATGGCGCGATTTTAGGCAGTGTGGCTGCCTGGTGTGTGGACAGGGGTGGGGCCAGGGGTTGCTGCGGGCAAGGTGAAGCGGAAAAGTGTGCCGCAAGGGCGGTTGGCTTCAAAGCCCATGTGGCCACCGTGCTGCTCCACCACCGTGCGGCACAGGCTCAGGCCCAGGCCCATGCCTTCGGCCTTGGTGGTGAAGAAGGGCGTGAACAATTGGTCGGCCACCGACGGGTCGATGCCCGAGCCTTGGTCGGCCACGACAAACTCAAGCCAGCTTTGCTGCGCATTCGAGGCGGCTCGCTTGACGTGGATCACCAGCACCCGGTCCTTGCAATCCGGGTGGTCCATGGCCTGCATGCCGTTGCGTGCGAGGTTCAGCAAAATTTGCTCGACCATGGTGCGGTCGCACAGCACATTGGGCAGTCGGGGGTCGACGCGCATGTGCACTTGCACATGCAGCTTGCGCGCTTGCAGGTTCACCAGCGGGCCAATCGCGTCCAGCAGGGTTTGCGCGGGCAGCGATTCGCGCTCTTGGTCGCGGCGGCGCACGAAGTCGTGCACGCTGTTGATCACGCGCCCTGCTCGGCCCGCCTGGTCGGCGATGCGGCGCAGCGCCATGTGCACGTCGTCCAAAGTGTCGGGGGCGGGTTCGCGCAGCAGGTTCAGCGAGCCGTTGGCGTAACTGGCGATGGCGGCCAGGGGTTGGTTGAGCTCATGGCTGAGCAAGGAGGCCATCTCGCCCACCGTGGCCAAACGCGCGGTCGCTTGCAAACGGTCTTGGCTGGCGCGCGACATTTCTTCCACGCGCCGCTGCTCGCTGATGTCCAGGATCGCGCTCATCCAGCCGGTTTGTTTGCCCAAGGTGCTGATCAAGGGCGCCTCGATGATCAGCACCGGAAAGCGTGTGCCGTCCTTGCGCATGAAGACCGATTCGTAGCCTTCACGCGGGGGCGCGTTGCCCGCCAGCCGGATGGCCTGGCGTTGCTGGTATTCGCCCACCATCTCGGGTGGCCAATAAGGCATGGGGGCGCTGCGCCCCATCAGCTCGCGCGTGTCAAAGCCCACCATCTCGCAAAAAGCCGGGTTGACGTAGGTGATGTGGCCGTGCAGGTCCCGCGCGCGCAGGCCCGTGACGAGCGAGTCTTCCATCGCCTTGCGAAATGCCAGCGCGTCGGCCAGTTCTTGCTCGGCTTTGAGGCGGCGGCGCGAGTCCTTGATGAGCATCGTGACCACGGTGATCAAGGCGATCGACATGGCCGTGACCAGAGCGGTCAACAGATTGGGGAACAGCTCGGGTGCGCCCCGGCGGCCGTCCATGCGCAGCACCATGGTGGTGCCCGGCAGGTCCAGCAACTGCTGGGCCGTGAACAGGCGCTGGCCGCGCCGCTGCGAGCCCACCATGGCTAAGCGTGTGCCGTCGGCTTCGGTGAAAGAGATCTCGTTGCGCCGACCATAGGCAGCCAGCAAGCGCTCCGTCAGCAGCTCTTGCAGGCTGTAGGTCACTAAGGTGTAGCCCTTGAGCGTGCCTTCGTGGGTGACGGGCAAGCACAGCTCCATCACCTCCATGCCCAGGCCATCGTATTGAGGCAGGTAGTAGCTGCCCGAATAGGCGGGGCCGTTGGAGCGCTTGGCCCGTTGGCAAGACTGCAGCACTTCACCGATCGTCTCGGAGCGGGGCGTGCGGTCAAACACCGGCGCGCGCAGCGGCGAGTCGATGCCGGCTTTGAGCAGCATTTGGGTGTCGCGCCATTCCACGCGCAGCCATTCCCGGCGCTGACCGAGCAGCCCCAGCACTTGGGGTTGCCAGACATCGGCGCTGGGCTGCGACGCCAAGAGGCCTTGCAGCGACTGCACATCGCGCGACAGGCTGGTGCGCAGGCCATTGATCGCGTCTGCCGTGTCGCGCTCGAGTTCTGCTTGAACCTGGCTGGCTTCGTAACGCCCGGCCAGCCACACCAGTGTGACCAGCACCGACAGCACCAGTGCGATCAGTGCGATCCACAAGGTCAGACGCGCCGTGCCCCAAGCGCTGGCCTGTTTGCGATGGCGTTGCCAGCGCGTCCAGCGGTCTTTCCAAGCGGCGGAGGGGGCGAATGGTCGGGTCATGGTGCGGAAGCGCCTGGTGTGGCGGCAGGCACGGCGGGCGGGGTGTCCACGCGCGTCACGCGCGGGTCGTACCAGCTGCCGTCGACCGCGAAGGTTTGCACCGAGGCCTTGGCCAGCGGATTTTTGAGCAGCAGTTGCGCCAGAAATGACGTCAGTCCCACCACCGGGTTGACGGCGATCCCGGCCACCAAAGACGCGGTGCCTGCATCGAGCTCCGGCAGGATCAGCACGCGCAGCTGTTGGGTCTCTTTGGCGATGTCGGCCGAGCCGTCCATCTGCACCACCGCGTTGACACCTTTGATCTGCAAGTTGCGCGTGGTCGCAATGCCTTTGGCAATGCGCACATCGCCTTGCACCGTGTCAAAGGCAAACCCTTCGGAGAACACATCGCGAAAGTCCAGCAGCAAACGCCTGGGCAGTGCTTGCAGGCTGAGCACGCCCAAGAGCTTGGCCGCACCTGCATCGGCCTTGAGAAATTGGCCGCGCCCCATTTGCACCGCAAAGTGGCCATTCATGCTGGGGTAGTGCAGCGCCAGGGGCGAGCCGGACCAGTCGATTTGTCCTTCCAGGTGCCCACTGCCCCCGCGCAAAGCACCCGGTGTGCCCAAGCGTGTGAGCAGCGCGCCTGCGTCTGCCACATCGAGCTTGAAGTTCATGTCGGTTTTGCGCGCGCGCCCAGCTTCGCTGGCCGTGACCCAGCGGCCTGTGGCCCGAAAACTGGCTTCGGGCAAGGTGATGTTGAATTTTTTCAGCTGCCACTCGCGGGTGGGCACGGCCGCCATCGGTCGGGCTTCGGCGTTGATGGCCTCGATGTCCACGCGGCCCAATTTTTTGCCCCGCAATTCCAGATCGTTCACTTCGATGTCGAGCGCGGGCATGGACACAGGCGGCGTCTCGAGCATCGACTCGACATCGCTGATGCTGGACGGCGGCAAATTCAGCCGACTCAAGCGCGCATACACGCGAGCGGACTGGCTGGCGGTGGGCAGTGTGTATTCGATTTGGCCGCTCAGCTCGCGTGCGTCCACGTTGGCTTTCCAGGTGCTGCTCTCGCGGGTGATGCCAGCGACCACTTGGTGCAAGGTGCGCCCGTCGGTGGTCAGGGTTTGTGCTTGCACGGCCAGGCGGTTGGGCAGGTAGCTGTCCCAGCTGCCCAAGCCTGTGGCCAGCGCACTGCCAGGTGGCCACAGTGCTTGCCATGCGTCCACGGACAACTGGTCGAGCACGACCCTGGCCGCGACACCGCTGTCGGGCAGCACGGCTGCGCTGGCCCCGTTCGTGCCGATGTTCACCGCCCCGCGCAGCACGGTGGGCGAGGCGCCACTCAGCTCGCGCACATACAGCGCAGAGGCCACGTTGCCCAAGCTGATCTGGATTTGGTCGCGCAATGTGCGGTCCGAGCCTTGCACTTGTGAGCTGATCACCAGCGGCATGGCCTGTGCACCGGTTTTGCCCAGCGGCGCGGGCAGGTTCAGCTCCAGACCTTCGAGGCTGCTGCGCACCGACAGCTCGGGCTGGCCCTGACGCCAACCCAGGCTGGCGCTGTAGGCGGCGCTGCCGCGTGCGTGCTGCGCGAGCAGGTCCAGGGGCCGAAGGCCCGAGGCTTGGCGCAAGCCTTCGGCGCTGGCCTGGCCTTGGGCCTTGAACAGCAGCGTGGGCTCCCGTGGGTCTGCATTGGTCGCACGCGTGCCGCCTTCGAGCCGTGCAGGTCCACCCAACAAGCGCAGCTGCGCATTGGGCACCTGAAAGCCCGACTCGGTGAAGGTCAGCGTGCCCTGGATTTTTTCGAGCAGGGGCAGACCTGGAACGATGGCCAGGTCGTTGCCGGCCAGCGCCACACTGCCTTGCACCTTGCTGTCTTCAACGTGCATCACCGGGATGGACAGTTTGAGTTTGGCTTGCAGGTTGCCTGTGCCTTCGGCTTTGTCGAGTGCACCCTGCAAGAGCTTGCCCAGCGGTGACTGCTGGATCAGGCCCAGCGCCTGGCTGGTGTTGGTGCGCAAATCGGCAGACACCTCGACGCGTGTACCGTGCCCCATGTCCGGAATTTCGGCTTTCAGGTTGCTCACTTGAACGCCGCTTTTGCCGTCGCCCAAGCGGGCACTGGCGTTGCTCAGTTTCATGCTCAGGCGGTCAAACACCACATCGCCGCTCAGCCCGGTGATGCGCGGCCAGGGCAAGCTGCCCGAGGGCTGCAGGCGTGTGGGCACATAGACCATGTCGACATCGCGCAGCCGCCCCGCGAAATGGAATTCGCCCTGCTTGGGCTGGGTGAAGGGGATGTGGTTCAAATCGCCCTTGATGCGCACCTGCACCTTGGACGCGGTGCCCTTGACCACGCTGTCGCGCACATAGTGGCGCACCTCTTCAGGCAAGCTGAGCGGCAGGTAGCGGTACACGCGGTGGGCTTCCACACGCGAGAAACGGCCTTGCAAATCGAGCACGCCGGGGCCGCCTTCTGCGCTGGCGTGCCAATCGCCATGGGCTTCGCCTTCGAGGTCGTCGCTGGCCACTTGTACTTTCCACTGCGGCACCTGCAGGCGACCGTTTTGCCATTGCCAGCGGCCATCGGCGTGCAGCTCGTGCAGCGTGAGCGACTTGTCTTCCAGCAGTCCGGCCCAGGCCAGCTGTCCGCCGTGGTCCATGTGCAGTTGCACCCGCCCGCCTTGCTGGTTCATGTCGAGTTCCAGCCGTGCACCGTCGACGCCGGGCAGGTGCTCGGCGCTTTCGGTCAAGGCCTGCATGCGCAGGCCGTCGGCCTTGATTTGCGCCTCGTAATGCGTGGGGGCTGTTCTCGGGCCTTGCCAAGCCAGGCGCAGCGCAGACACTTGGCCCTCGATCTGGTGCTGGGTCAGGCGCTCGTGCCACTGCTCGGGCAGGGGCAGCCGCAAAGCCACATCGCGCAGCGCTTGCAGGTCCAGGCGATCACCTTTGATTTCGCCTTTCTCAGCTTGTTTGCCGCTGGCGTGCGTCACTTGCACGGACACATTGCCGCCTGGCCAAGTCAAGCCCTGGTCGCTCACAAAAGCCAGGTCGCGGGTGGACACACGCCAGCCCAGCGCATTGGACTGACCCGCCAAGCGCCCCGACAGTTGCGTGAAGCCCAGCGGCCCGAGCGCCGCATCCAATGTGGCTTGCACCGAGCGCAGGTCCATGTCGGCCGCGCCGCCAGCCCATTCGCCGTTTTGGATGTCTGACCACAGGCGCAGTCGGCCCTGGCCTGAAGTGACATCGACGCCTAAGCGCACATGTTGGCGAAGCTGCGACACATCGACATGTGGAAAGTAAGCATAGGCCGGCCCCGACCAGCTGGCGAAATGCCCGGCGTGCGTGGCCAACAGGGGGCGGTGAAATTGCCCCATCAGCACAAAGCGTTCGCCCCAGTCGGCAGGTGGTGTAGCGTCCACGCGCAAGGCGTGGTCGCGGTGGCCGTTGCGCAGCACGATGTCCACGTCGTGCAGTGCCAGTGCTGTGGGTGGCGTTGTTGGGGTGTGCTGTGCCTGTGCCCGCTCGGACACCCAACGCAGCGTGCCGCCGCGCACGATGACTTCGCGCTGTGCAAACAGCCAGTCGGCCACCGCGCTGTTGTCGCTTTGTGTGGAGCCCAGGCTCAATCCTGCGATCAGCCATTGGCCTGAGGCGGTGTGCCGCACGTCGAGCGAGGGCTGGTCCAGCACCAGCTGCTCCAGGCCCAAGCGCAGCACCGAGCGCACGCTGATGGCCACCACCACGCGTGGCAGGCTGAGCGCGGGCCGCCCTTCGCTGTCGAGCAACTGGATGTCGCGCAGCTCAAACGAAGGCGCCCAGCCGGTTGAACGCGCCTCTATGCCGCCCACGCGCACCGGCACCCCCAAGGTTTGTTGGGCCAGTTGTTCCAGCGCCGGACGGAAATCGCCGATTCGCGGCACAATCCACAAATGCAAGGTGCCCCAGGCGACGGCCAGCACCAAGCCCAGCGCGAGCAAGGCCCAGCAAGCCCAGCGGGCCAGTCGGCGAAGGCCAAGCCACACGGTGGCTGAGTCTGAAAATGGGGTCAAAGATGGCACGAACAAAAGCATCAGAAAGTCAGCAGGAATTATGACCCCCAGCGAAGGCCACAACTTGGCCTTTTCAGCCCTTTCTCCAGAGTTGCAGCGCTCAACGGCCCATTCGCGTTTTGTGCAGCGCCTGCGCAGGCGTTATGCCGACTGGTTTTCGGTGCTTCCGAGCGGTGCGCCCACCCGTGACACCCTGACCCAAGCTCTGAATGCTTTGGGTGATCGAGGTCTGGACTTGCCCTCGGCCTTGCGGGTGCTGCGCCAGCTGACGCTCGAGCGCTTGGCGGTGCTCGACTGCGAGCAGCAAGCGCCGCTCGAGACCATCACCCGGGCCATGACGTGGCTGGCTGAAGTGACCCTGGACGCAGCCTACACCCAGGTGCAAATCGACCTGCAAAGCCTGCACGGCACACCCGTGACGACCTTGGGCCAGCAGGCCCAGCTGTGGATCGTGGGCATGGGCAAGTTGGGTGCCCGTGAGCTCAATGTGTCGAGCGACATCGACCTGATTTATGTGTACGACGAAGACGGTGAAACCACCGGCAACGCCGAGGGGCGCGGCAAGATCTCTTGCCAAGACTATTTCAGCCGCGTCGTCAAACGGATGTACGCCCTGATTGGGGACACCACCGAGCACGGCTTTGTTTTCCGTGTGGACTTGGCGCTGCGCCCCAACGGCAACTCGGGCCCGAGCGTGGTCTCGCTCGGGGCGCTCGAAGAATACCTGTTGGTGCAGGGCCGCGAGTGGGAGCGCTTTGCCTGGATGAAAAGCCGCGTCGTGGCCCCGCGCAGCGCGGTGCTGGGGGGCTCGGCGCAAGACTTGCGTGCGGTGGTGCTGCCTTTTGTGTTTCGCCGCTACCTGGACTACAACGTGTTCGAGTCGCTGCGCACGCTGCACCAGCAGATCCGTGACCACGCAGCCAAGCGCAGCGCCGGACACCCCGAGCGCGCCAACGATGTGAAGCTCTCACGCGGCGGCATCCGTGAGATCGAGTTCACCGTGCAGTTGCTGCAGGTGGTGCGCGGTGGGCAGTTCCCTGAGCTGCGCACGCGGCCCACGCTGGACGCGCTGCAACGCGTGGCCAAGGCCGGGCTCATGCCCCAGGCCACGGCCGATGCGCTGGCGCGGGCCTATGTGTTTTTGCGCCAGGTCGAGCACCGCATCCAATACCTCGACGACCAGCAAACCCATGTGCTGCCCACGGCCGACGAAGACCTGGCCTGGATTGCCAGCACGCTGGGCTACGCCAACGTGTGCGCCTTTTTGACCGATCTGGACGCCCACCGCGAACTGGTGGCGCAGGAATTTGACACTTTGCTCGGTGGCGACCGCGAGTGCAAAGGCTGTCACGGCAAAAACGGCCAAGGCGGTCGAGAGCACGCTGAGCTTGAGAAAGTCCTGGGCGACTTCAGCGGAGCGGTGCGCGATCGCCTGGCCCAATGGGCCGACAACCCGCGTGTGATAGCCTTGCGCGACGACGCCCGTGGCCGCTTGATGCGCTTGTTGCAACGCACCGCGCACTGGTTGAACGAAGGCCGCATCGGCGAAGACGCCGTGCTGCGCATGGCCGATTGGCTCGAGCCCTTGATGCGCCGCGAGATTTACCTTTCCTTGTTGCTCGAGCGGCCATCGGTGCATGAGCGGCTGCTGCGCCTCTTGGGGGCGGCCCGCTGGCCGGCGCGCTATCTGGTGCAGCACCCGGGCGTGATCGACGAGCTGGCCGGGGGCAACCTGTTCACCAGCCGCTTCGATGCGGCCGAGTTTGAGTCCGACCTGCAAGCCCGTTTGGACGCGCTGCAGCGCACGGGCGAAGACGACGAAGAAAGCCTCCTCGATTTGCTGCGCCGTGCCCACCATGCCGAGCAGTTCAGAACGCTGGCGCGCGACGTGGAGGGTGTGATCACTGTGGAGCAAGTGGCCGATGACTTGAGCGCTTTGGCAGATGCCGTGCTGCGCGTGGGTGCCCGCTGGTGCTGGCAGCGCATGAAAAACCGCCACCGCGACGAACCGCGTTTTGCCGTCATCGGTTACGGCAAGCTCGGCGGCAAGGAGCTGGGTTACGGCAGCGATCTGGACATCGTGTTCGTTTACGACGACGAGGACGAACGCGCCCAAGAGGTCTACGCGGCCTACGTACGCAAACTCATCAACTGGCTCACGGTCAAAACCCGCGAAGGCGATGTGTACGAGATCGACACCGCCTTGCGCCCCAACGGCAACTCAGGCCTGCTGGTCACGCGCATGCAAGCCTACGCCGACTACCAGGAGCAGCGCGGCAGCAACACCGCCTGGACTTGGGAGCACCAGGCGATGACGCGCGCACGCTGTGTCATGGGCTTGCCGTCATTGGCCTCTCGGTTTGATGCGGTGCGCCACGCGGTCATCAGCGCGCCCCGCGATGCGGCGGGCCTGAAGGCCGAGATCGTAGGCATGCGCGAACGCGTGCGCCAGGGCCACCCGGTCAAGCCAGGGCGCTTTGACGTCAAGCACAGCCCGGGCGGCATGGTCGATGCCGAGTTTGCCGTGCAGTACCTGGTGCTGCTGCACACCGCCACCCACCCCGTGCTGGCCGACAACGTGGGCAACATTGCCCTGTTGCAGCGCGCCGAAGCGGTAGGCCTTTTGCCCCCCGGCGTCGGTCAGGCCGCGGCCAATGCCTACCGCGAACTGCGCCGCGTGCAGCACCGCGCCCGGCTGAATGAAGAGCCTACCGATGTCGATGCGGCTGCGCTGCAGGCCGAGTGCGAGGCGGTGCTGGCGTTGTGGCGTGCGGTGATGAACCCCTGATCGTCTGTGCTGCGCCGTGCAAGCGATGTGACTGTGATGGACCGTTGTCATCGGATGGCTGTGAGGCGTGTCTGTTTGCTTGCGTGATGAATTTGCGGTCGACGACACCCGTTTGATTTTCTTGCTTCCGCTAAGGCATAATTATTTGAAACAAAAGTTTTAAATAATGGCTTGGGGAGGCACTTCATATGCATACGCGGTCTTGGGTGATGCGATCGGCACAGCGACAAACATGGGCCCAAACGGCGCGTTGTCATTGTTTTCAATCGGTGATGTTGGTTTTTGCGCTGACAGCGCACGCACAAGAAGATGTCCAAGTGGTGGGTGAGCCGCTGGAGTTTCGACAATTCAACCGCGTAGAGATCACAGGTTCGAGCATCATGAATGCGAAAGCCAAGTTGGCATTGCCTGTGCGCGTACTGGACCGCAAGGAGTTGGAGCGGTCGGGCGCCACATCCGTTCCGGAACTCTTGCAAAAGCTTCCGATGATGAATTCATTCAATGAATTGGGAGGATTCAACCCCAGCGGTGTCGGAGGGGGCGGCTACCAATCCGCAGCCATCCATGGTTATGAGCAAGGCACCTTGGTCTTGATCAATGGTCGCCGGCAAGCACCTGTGGCATTGCAAAGACAAGACATGGACCGCACCACCAGCGATCTGATGCTGCTGCCCTTGTCGGCCATTGACCGGGTTGAAATTCTCACAGACGGCGCATCTTCGCTTTACGGCAGTGATGCGATTGCGGGGGTGGTGAACATCATCACCAAGAAAGAAGTGCGTGGGCTGCAGCTGACGGCAGGGGCACAGCGGGTGGATACCGCTGGGAAAAATGGCCAGCGCATCGGCTTGGCATGGGGTGATGGCCAAATCGACCGCGATGGTTACAGCTTTCAGACACACTTGAGCGCATCCCATACGCCGCGCATCAATTTCAAAGACTTGCCATGGACCACACTGAACAGCCACTATGTGCGTGATGACGCCAACGGCAAGCCACTTTATTTCAGACCTGTGATGTCAGAGTACGGCGATGTTGGAAAAATCAATCTGGCGACAGAGCGCGCCAGCGATTGCACTTCAGCCTACGAATACGCATTGAAGACGCAGTCCGCAACCTACAAGGGCGCACCCATTTACCGTTGTTACACCCCTGCACTGCGCAACCTTGACCTGTATCCAGAGCAAAACACCCGTGAAGTGCATGTTCAGTTTGAACGCAGAATAGATGAAGCATTGAGCCTGTACACGGAAGCCAGTTACCAGCGGGTGGCAACAGACTATTTTTATGGTCGTTCGACAAATGCCGCGGTCAATGTGTCCCCAAGCCAAAGTGTCCTGATTGATTTGGAAAGTTGGGCACCACAGTTCAGAACACAGAACACAGATCGAAAACGTTGGGTGTTTGGCGCGATGGGGACAAAGGATGCGTGGGATTACAAACTCAGCTACTCGTACTCATCCAACAGCGATGATTTTTCAATCCACGGTGGCTTCATCTCCGGCGCAAACTGGAACACGCTGTTGTCGCCATACGCTTCGCAATTGTTGCAACCTTTGGCCAGTGCTTCTGCTGAGTTGCAGTCGGTCCTCAATGCCCAAATGTTGACGGCTGACAGAGCGCAGAGAAATTTAAGAGACGCCATGCAGGAAATCAATTTGACTGCATCGCGCAAAGTCGGAGAAACAGACTGGGGAGACATTCAACTCGGCACCGTATTGTTCGGAACACAACAGGATTTCAAGTACTTGTCGTCAGAGTCGGCCAGCGATTATCCAGCGTATCAAGCCAGGCGGACCAACCATGGCTTAGCGGGTGAACTGCAGGTGCCAGCCTGGGACAAATTGGATCTTGTCTTGTCGGGTCGGTTGGATAGATACAGTGATTTTGGGTCTGTGTGGACGGGTAAGTTGGGGGGCAGATACACGCTCAACGACCATGCATTTTTGCGAGCCAGCACGGGGACCGGTTTCAGGGCGCCCACCTTGAGCCAAATGACGCCCATTTCGACGCTCTTGGGAACCACGCGCAACACATCCGGGCAAGCGCTGTATACGGCGTACGCGACGGGCAACCCCAACCTGCAGCCCGAGAAATCACGACAAACCAGCTTTGGCCTGCACCTCACGCCGACGAGCCGCTGGAGTCTGGGTTTGGACCTGTGGCAATTCAACGTCAGAGACACATTTGGCAGTTGGTCCGTCAACCAAATCGATGCTGATCCTGCATTGAAGGCCAAGTATTACGCTGTCGATGCCAATGGCATTGGTCGTTATGACATCACATCTTTGAACTTGGGGACGATGAAAAAGAAAGGCGTCGACTACCATGTCCAGCATCGTTTGCCATTGGATTCAGGCCGGTTGTTGTTGGCTCTGGAGGGGACGCATTACTTGGTCTCCGAGCGCACACCGGCCCCTGGTGCGGCCAATCTTTCGGACTTGGGGACATACCAGGCCAGCTACGCTGGATTGACACCGCGCAACAAATTGACGCTGGCCGGAACTTTGGAACAAGCACAATCGGGCTGGCGGGCCGCAGTCAATTACATGTCGGGCAACACCGAACCTTTCCCCAACAATTCTTTGGTGGATGCCAATGGCCGACCTGTAGGCGCACAGTATGTGAACCAGGTCAAAAGCACATTGACCCTGGATTTGGGAGGCTGGTTTCAATCAGGCCGCAACATGAAGTGGTCTTGGTTCCTGAAAAACGCCACCAACGAAACACCGCCTGTTCGTTACTTCAATGGTGCCGCAACGGTGAACAGCAACAACTACCCCTTGACGGATACGGTCTATACAGACTATCGGGGGCGCATTTTGAACGTGCAAATGGAATGGAAGACTTATTGATCCTGGTGCGTTGGATTCACGCCACTTTGTGCAGTGCCTGCCCGCCCACCCAGCGCTGCAGGTTGTCCAGAAACATCTGATTGACCCGCTGCGCATTGCCGTCCGAGTGACCTGCGGCGTGCGGCGTGACCATCACGTTGGGCAGGCCCCACAGCGGTGACTCGGCGGGCAAGGGTTCGTGCTCGAACACATCGAGGAACGCGCCGCCCAGGTGCCCGCTTTGCAGCACAGCGATCAGCTCGTCCTGCACCACCACCTCACCGCGTGCGACGTTGATCAGGTGCGCGCCTTGTGGCAGCGCTTGAAGCACCTGGGCATTGACCAGGCCGCGTGTGGTGGCGGTGAGCGGGCAGGCCAAGATCAACCAATCGGTGCGTGGCAGCACGGTGTGCATCTGCTCAAACCGCACCATCTCGACGCCGCCTTGCGGCTGGGCGTCGTGTGTGCGCACCGCGATGACGTTCAGGCCCAGCGCCGACAGTAGCTGCGACAGTTCTTGCCCGATGGGGCCCCAGCCGACGATCGTGGCCGTTTGTCCGGGCAGGTCGCGCGGCATGCGCCCGGCGCCCAGCAGGGGCACCCACTCGTGCCTTTGTTGCTGCGTCCAGAGCATCGGAAAGCGTTTGTTGAGCGCGAGCAAGCCTGCCAGCGCCATGGCCGCCACCACGCGGGCGTTGGCCCCTGACGAGGTGGTGACCTGCACGCCGCGCTGCTGCAGCGCTTGGTACACCGGGCGGTCTGCGCCTGCCGAGTGGATGTGCACCCATTGCAGCTCGGCGTTGGCCAGCATCAGGTCGTAGCAGGCTTGCAGCTCGGGGTGCACCTCGTGTTTGGTCGAGGTGCCCGTGACTTCGCGCGAGATGAAAACCGCATCGATGTCGCACCGCTGCGTGGCCACCGCCGACTCGATCGAGACCAGCTCCACGGCATGGCCTTGCGTGTGCTGCAGGATGCGGGACCCGAGCTGGTCCAGCATCTTTTGCGAGAGCATCAAGTGCCGTGGCTGGCTCATGCGTTTGCTCACTCGGCGCGTGCGCCCGACTCGCGCACGATCACGCGCCACTTGTCGTGCTCACGTTGGGTGAACTGACCAAACTGGGCGGGCGTGCCGCCTGCGGGGTCCGCGCCCTGCGCCACCATTTGCTGCTCGATCGCCGGGAGGGTCAGCATCTCGTTGACCGCCTTGTTGACCGCGGTGATCACGCCTTCGGGTGTGCCTTTGGGGGCAAAGAAGCCGAACCACGAACCCGCTTCAAAGTTGGGGAAACCTTTTTCGACCACCGTGGGCACATCGGGCAAGGCCCGTGAGCGCTTGAGGCTACTCACCGCAATCGGGCGCAGTTTGCCTGCGGTGATGTGCTGCATGACCGAGGGGATGGTCGCGAACATGAACTGGATGCGCCCGGCCAGCAGGTCTTTGAGTGCATCGGCCCCTTTGTAGGGGATGTGTGTGGCGTCAAACCCCACGCGTTTGCCCAGCATGAAGCTCGACAGATGCGAGGAGGTGCCGATGCCTGTGGAGCCGTAATTGAGCTTGCCCGGGTTGGCTTTGGCGTAGGCCACCAGCTCGTCCATGTTTTGCGCAGGCACGCTGGGGTGGACCACCAGCACATTGGGCACATCGGCGATCTGCACCACGGGCACCAGGTCGGTCAGCGGGTTGTAGGGCAGCTTGCCGTACAGCGTGGGGTTGACCGCGATCGGCCCCACCGAGTTGACGAGCAGCGTGTAGCCGTCTGCGGGTGCACGCACCACCAGTTCGGTGCCCAGGTTGCCGCCAGCGCCGGGCTTGTTGTCGATGACGAAAGGCTGTTTGAGCTTCTCGGTCAGCTGCTGCGCCACCAGGCGCGCCAGGATGTCGGTGGTGCCCCCTGCGGTGAAGGCGACCACCACCTTGACGGGCTTGTGTGGGTAGCTCTGCGCCCCAGCAGGGTGGCTGGCCAAAGCCAGACAGCCCACCGCCAACAACGCGAGGCGGCTCATTGCGCATGCCGCCCGAAATGAAATACGGATCATCTTGTCTCCTTGCACATCAGCGCCCCAACGCTTGAAGGGTCAGGTGCCCTGTGTGCGGCATTCAGGTTTTGTAGCTGGGGTCCAGGCGGTCGAGCTTGCGCAGCAAAGCGGGCCACTCCATCAGGCCGTAGGGCCTGCGGGTGCCGGGTTGGTAGTTGTTCCAGGTTTCTTCCAACACGGGTTGCGCGACCTTGGCGAACGGGGTGTTGCAAGCCATGGCGGCCAGCTGCGTCTGGCAAGACAGCTCCAGTCGGTGCATCCAGTTGAAGGCCTCGCCCACCGAGCGGCCCACCACCAGCGCGCCGTGGTTGCGCAGCATCAGGGCTTCGCTCGGGCCCAGGTCTTTGAGCAGCGAGGCTTG
>CANBTZ010000008.1 GCA_947372495.1 Comamonadaceae bacterium
CTTGCCGCAAGCGCTGGGGAAAGCGGCCGCAACGTGGTATTTCTTGCCCTCGGGGTTGGTCACGCCCAAGATGAGCATGTGCTCGGCCAGCCAGCCTTGGTCTTTGCCCATGTTGGAGGCGATGCGCAGTGCAAAGCACTTCTTGCCCAACAGCGCGTTGCCGCCGTAGCCCGAACCGTAAGACCAGATTTCGCGGGTCTCAGGGTAGTGCACGATGTATTTGGTGGTCGGGTTGCAAGGCCAGCTGGTGGTGTCTTTTTGGCCAGCGGCCAAAGGTGCGCCCACGGTGTGCATGCAGGGCACGAACTCGCCGTCGGTGCCCAGCACGTCGAACACGGCTTTGCCCATGCGGGTCATGATCTTCTGGTTGACGGCCACGTAGGCACTGTCGGTCAGCTCGATGCCGATGTGGCTGATATGCGAACCCAATGGGCCCATCGAGAAAGGCACCACGTACAGGGTGCGGCCTGCCATGCAGCCGTCAAACAGCGGGTTCAGGGTGGCGCGCATTTGCGCAGGTTCCATCCAGTTGTTGGTGGGGCCAGCGTTTTCTTTTTGGGCCGAGCAGATGTAAGTGCGGTCTTCCACGCGGGCCACGTCCGACGGGTCAGAGCAAGCCAGGAAAGAGTTGGGGCGTTTGGCGGGGTTGAGCTTTTTGAAGGTGCCCGCAGTGACCAGCTCGGCGCACAGGCGGTCGTATTCTTCTTGCGAGCCGTCGCACCAATAGACGTTGGCCGGCTTGCACAGGGCGGCCATTTCGGCGACCCAGGCGATCAGTTTGGCGTTCTTGACGTACGAGGGTGTGTTGAGGTTCAGGCCCTGCATCACGGGTGAGTTCATGGGAAAGCTCCAAAGTTTAAAAATCGTTTTTTCAAAAGACCCGGGCAGACCCTTTGAGAAAACGACCGCGCTGCTGACATACTCCCGTCATCAGCCCCCTGTAACGGCGTGGTAACCGACCGGGAACCCGATTTTAGGGAGGCCACCCCACCTGTGCCTGTCAAAAGCCTCAAAATCTATGCAAAAAATGCATGACTTTATGCGAGCCTTGTTTTCGCCATGGTCGATCCGGACTGGACTGCATCGCGCCTGGCTGGTTGGGGGCTTGGCCTTGGCAGCCGTTTCAACCGCTGTGCCAGCCCAAAGCAGCCCAGCGGGTCCGCTCAAAGTGGCCGCCGCTGCCAACTTGAAGTTTGTACTGGCTGACCTTGAAACCCAATACAGGCAAGAAACGGGTCAGGCTGTGCAGTTCAATTTTGGGGCTTCGGTGCAGCTGGCCCGGCAAATTCAACAGGGCCTGCCTGTGCAGCTGTTCATCTCGGCCGACGAAGAGCAGGTGGCCTGGCTGCAGCAAAGCGGCCTGACCCAGGACGGCGGGCAGCGTTACGCCATCGGGCGCTTGGCGCTGATCAGTTTGCAGACCCACCCGCTGGCCAAATCGGCCAGCCCCGAAGCCGCTCTGCGCGCTTTGGCCCCTGCCGACAAGCTGGCGCTGGCCAACCCCCAGCTGGCGCCCTATGGCCAGGCAGCGCAGCAGGCATTGCAAAAAATCGGGGTGTGGTCCGGCTTGCAAAAGCAGGTGGTGCTGGGTGAAAACATCGGGCAAGCCACCCAATACGTGCTGACGGGTGCAGCGCCCCTGGGCTTCACCGCCTATGCCCTGACCTTGGCTCCAGAGACCGCTGGCCAGTTCAAGGTCTGGCCTGTGCCGCCAGATTGGCACGCACCCCTGAACCAGCGCATGGTGCTGCTCAAAGGCGCCAGCCCGCAAGCGCAGGCCTTCAGGGACTACCTGCTGAGCCCGCAGGCCAGGGCCTTGTTCCTCAAACACGGCTACGCCCTGCCACAATGAGCCTCTTTTGATTGGACCCACTGAGTCGCCATGGATTGGTCTGCCCTTCAGGTTTCGCTGCTGCTCGCTGCCCTGACCACGCTGGTCTTGTTGCCGCTGGGTTTGGGGCTGGCCCGTTGGCTCGCGATCACCCCTTGGGCCGGGCGTCCGCTGGTGGAGGCTTTGCTGCTGCTGCCCTTGCTGCTGCCGCCCACCGTGATGGGCTTTTATTTTCTGGTGTTGCTTGGGCAAGGCAGCGCCTTGGGCGCTTGGCTGGCCAGCCAGGGCGTGCGATTGGTGTTCAGCCTGCAAGGCCTGCTCTTGGTGAGTGTGCTGGTCAATTTGCCCTTCATGGTGCAGCCCATCCAGCGCGCATTTGCCGCTGTGCCGCACAGCCTGCGCGAGGCGGCCTGGGTGTCGGGCCTCTCGCCCTGGCAAACCTTTTGGAAGGTCGAGCTGCCGCTGGCCTGGCCGGGCCTGCTGGCGGGCATGGCGCTCACGGTGGCGCACACGCTGGGCGAGTTTGGCGTGGTGCTCATGGTGGGCGGCAACATCCCGGGCGAGACGCGCACGCTGTCGGTCTCGCTGTACGACAAGGTGCAGGGCCTTGAATTGCAGTCGGCCCATGTGATGGCGCTGGCGCTGGTCGCCGCCTCGGTGTTGGCGCTCACGGTGGTGCTGGCTTTTGACCGCATCGGGCAGCGCCACCGCGCCCTGCAGGAGCGTTGATGAGCGGCCTGTCTGTGCGCCTGCAGTCCCGTGCGCCGATCCGGCTGCAGGCCGAATTTGACTGCGCACCGGGCGAGCTGGTGGCGCTGGTCGGTCCCTCGGGCAGCGGCAAGACCAGCTTGCTGCGCGCGATCGCCGGTTTGTGGTCCGCGCCCGATCTGCAAGGGCAAATCGTTTGCGGTGGGCAACCTTGGCTGGACTCTGCTGCCGGGGTTCACACCACACCGCAGCAGCGGCGTGTGGGCCTGGTGTTTCAGCATTACGCGCTGTTTCCGCACATGGACGTGTTGGCCAATGTGGCCTTGGCTGCAGGGGCCGCTTGGTCCAGCCCTGCGCTGGCCCATTTGCTCGAGCGCCTGGGCTTGTCGGGCTTGCTGCAGCGCAGGCCCGCGCAACTGTCGGGCGGGCAGCAGCAGCGCGTGGCTTTGGCGCGTGCGTTGGTGCGCGTCATGCCCGCGCCGGGCCAGGGGCCTGAGGCCGCGTCGGGTGTGCTGCTGCTCGATGAGCCTTTTTCTGCGGTGGACGCGCCCACCCGCCAAACCCTGTACCGGGAGTTGGCCGCTTTGCGTCAACAAGTGGCCGTGCCCATGGTGTTGGTCACGCACGACCTGCAAGAAGCCCGCCGCCTGGCCGACCGGGTGGTGATCATGGACGCGGGCGAAACCCTGCAAACCGGCACACCCGAGCGCGTGTTTGCCAGCCCGCGCAACGCCCGCGTGGCCGCGCTGGTGGGCATCCAAAACCACTACCGTGGCCAGTTCTTCAAGCAAGCCCCCGGTTGGGGGCGTTTGGCCTGGCAGGGGCAGAGTGGCGAGATCGATGTGCGCGTGATCGACAAAAACAAGATTGGCGAAGGCGTGCCCGTGACCTGGGTGCTCAATGGCGAAGGGGTCGATGTGCTTCCGCTCGACGCCCCGGCCCCTTCAGACCCGCACGTCAACCGCCTGCGCTGCCAGTTGCGCGAGGTCTTGCCTCTGGGCGAAATCAGCCTGTGCACCCTGGTGCCCGAAGGCTTGCCCGACCAGTTGATCACCCTGAACCTGAGCGGGCGGGTGTTGCACCGCCTGGGGGTGGGCCCGGGCCAGTGGGTGCAGCTGGAGCTGGCACCCGAGGCGCTGCACATCATGCCCGTGCGCTGAGCACCCGGCCAACGCCGCCCGATGGCAGGCACAAAAAAACCCGCCAAGGCGGGTTTTTTTTGGGCGCTGAAAGATCAGCCCATGAACACGGCGATGAAAGCCAGCATGAAGATCAGCAGGGCACCGACGACGGGGATCACCACCGGGATGTGCTTGACCACGGCTTCGACCGGATCGTTGGACGTTGTTTCGTTGTGAGCAGACATGATGGACCTCAGACTCTTAGATGGTGGCTATTGTAGCCAATCGGGTGGCGTTCTTGAAAACGGGCCTTGGGTCAAGACCTTGCTGCCGGTTGCACATCGTGGATGCGTGTCAGGTCAATGTGTGCTTTGCCGGTGGTGGCATCTTCCGAGAACATGTCTTCAAAACGGTGGTCCCATCGGAGATCGGCATTGGAATAGATGTGGTTGGCATGGACCGTCTGCGAAATCGTTTCGTCCAGGCCTTTGATGGTGGCAATTATTTAATTTCAATATTGTTGGAGCATGAAAATTGCATAAGGTATTGATTTCAAACAGATCCAATCTAACTTTGAGAAATCAGAGTTGTCGATTGATGCATACCTCAAACAAAACACAGCAAAAAACCACCCACAATAAAGTTACCGCGTTGATTAGTCTCTTAGAACCAATGCAACCTACTGGCAAAGCAAAACCTTTTTGTGGCTGCAATGACAGGTAAGCAGTCATCAAGCTTCGTAAGCCGTACTGCAGTTTTCGGTCGGTGGCAAAACAGCTAACCTCAAGCGCATCCTGGAGAATTTGATCGAGGCCCGTTACTGACTGAAGGTCAGATTCAAACAGCGCAAACGATGCGCCCTACCAGCGCAGCAAAACATAAAACAAACCTGCCAAGAAGAACGTTTCAAGCAGCATGAGCCCAACTGGTTTCCAGCCCACGCTGACGATGTCTTTCAAATGCGTTTTCATCCCGATCGCGGCCATGGCGCCCACCAGACACATCCGTGACAACGCGTTGCCGGTTTCCAGTACGGAGCCCGGCAATGACAGCAGACTGTTGATCGCGACCAGCACCACGAACACCACAGCAAACCAAGGCAGCAAAGGTGGACGGCTCGCGACCGAACCTGCCTGACTGGAAGATTCGCCCGATGACGATACCGACCGCGTCAGCACAGCCGCCGCAATGATGACCGGCACCAACATAGCGACGCGCATCAACTTGACCACCGTGGCTGTATCGCCGGTTTGTTGCCCCATGCTGTAACCTGCACCCACAACTTGGGCCACATCGTGGATGGTGCCTCCCAGAAATATGCCTGCCTGCTGCGGATCCAAACCGAACCAGCGAACCAGGATCGGGTACAGCACCATCGCGACGGTCGAGAGTGTGCTGACGCTGATGACCACAAACAATGTGGCGCGGTCTTTTTGTGGGTGGTGTGGAAAGGCCGTGGCAATGGCCAATGCAGCCGACGCACCGCAGATGGCCACCGAGCCACCTGACAAAAAGCCAAAAAAAGTCCTGAACCCCATCCACTTGGCAGCAACGATGCCCAAGGCGATGGTGCTGACCACCGCCACCACCACCATCAACACGGGCTGCCAACCCAGGGCCTGCACCTGGCTTGCGGTGATCTTCAACCCCAGCAAGGCCACGCCCCAGCGCAACACATCCCGTGCAACGAACTCGATGCCTGACTTGCAACGTCCGTCTTGCGACAAAAAATTCAATGCCATGCCCAGCAGCAAGGCAAACAGCATCACAGGCGCGCCATAGTGCTCGGCCAAAAAAAGGGCTGCCACAGCCACCACTGCAGACAAGAGCGCGCCTGGCCACAGTTGCAGCATGCGCGCCCGCCAGGCCCTCCAATGGGCCTGGCCGCGAACGAGACCGTTCACTGGTTGATCTGGATATTGAATTGCTTGACGATGGCCGCATTGCGATCAAAGTCAGCCTTTACCGTCTGGGTCATCTGCTGTAAGTTGGCATCTTCGGCAGCCTCAAAGCCGTTGGCCAGCATGCGCTCTTTGAATTTGGGATTCATGGCCACTGCCTTGACTGCCTTATGGATTTTTTCTGACAGCTCAGGAGACAATGATCCCGACACTACGACACCCAACCAATTGGAAAAATTGAGTTCAGGGTAGCCTAATTCGGTGAGTGTCGGCACATCGGGCAGCTGGCTCAATCGGGTTTTCGAGGCGACGGCATAGGCTTGGACCTTGTTGCTGGCGATCAGGGCTCGCGAGGTGGCAAAGCCGTCAAACATCACTGGAATCTGCCCTCCCATGACCTGCGCCAAAGCGGGTGGAGAACCCAAAAACGGCACGTGCTGCATGTCCAGTCCCGCTTTTTGGTTGAGGATCATGCCTGCATAGTGAGAAATCGTTCCCGTGCTGTAGGAGGCAAAACTCAAACTGCCCGGATTCTTCTTGGCATAAGCCACGAAGCCCTTGAAGTCCTTGGCGGGTGTGTTGGGGGCAGCAATCATCACCATATAACCACGGGCGACGAAACCCACCGGGCGCACATCCTTGAGTGGATCAAAACCGGTTTTCATCACATGCGGGATTTCCGTCAGCACATTGCTGGCTGTCACCATCACGGTTTGGCCGTCCGGTGCCGCCGCACGAAGCGCTTGTACAGCGATGGCACCACCGGCACCAGGACGGTTGTCCACCACCATGGGCTGCCCTGTGTCAACCGCCAGGTGGTCGGCCAACATCCGGGCAATCACGTCCATCGTGCCGCCTGCGGGCGCAGGCACCAGCAACTTGACCGGCTTGTCAGTCCAGGCCATAGCCCCCTGTGTCAGGCAAACGCCTGCAAGCACAGCAAAGGTCTTGCGACCAAATCGGTGAAAACGTGCGCGGAAGTTCATCTTGAGTCTCCTGGTGGTATGGTCTGAAAGCACTGAGGCGATTGTTCTGAAACACCCCACAAGCCATTTATCCATTGGCGACAGTCAATTATCTTTCCGTGTCACCCCGGGTTCTCCCTAGGAAGCGCAGGCCAGCAGCGATTTGCCCGATCATATGTCGCTAAATGCTAATTTGAAGTCGTGAATTGGCAAGCCATAAACCGATGCGCATCGCTACATTTTCTACACATCAGAACACAGTAGGAGACACCTCATGCGCATTGAACCCTTGACCTGCGCCATCGGCGCGCAACTGCACGACGTGAATCTGGGTGATGCCGTGCGCGACGATGCCTTGTTTCAGGAAATTTATGCTGCGTTGTTGCAGCACAAAGTGCTGTTCTTGCGCGATCAGACTTTGGACAAACTCTCTCGCCTAGACCACATGGCCTTCGCACAGCGTTTGGGCGAACTCGAGACTCACCCCATGGTGCCCAGCCATCCCGAGGCGCCAGGCCTGGTCCAGATATACAAAAACCCGGATAGTCCGGTCGACCGGTATGAAAATTCCTGGCACACCGATGGCACGTTTCGCCCGGCCCCGGCTCTGGGTTGCGTACTGCGCTGCATTGAATGCCCGCCCGTGGGCGGTGACACCATCTGGGCCAATATGGTGCTGGCCTACGAAAAGCTGCCCCAACACATCAAGGACCAAATCCAGGGCCTCAAGGCCAACCACAGCTTCAACGCCTCGTTTGCTGCCGCCATGCCCGAGGAAAAACGTCTGGCCATGAAAGCGCAATACCCCGATTCGGAACATCCGGTCATACGCACACACCCCGAAACCGGTGAAAAAGCATTGTTCGTCAACGGCTTCACCACACACTTCGTGAACTACCACAACAAGGACAAGGTGCGTTACGGCCAGGACTTCAATCAGGTGGGGGGTGATCTGCTGCAGTACCTGATCAGTCAAGCCTACATCCCCGAGTACCAGGTGCGCTGGCGCTGGCAACCTTTCAGCATGGCCATTTGGGACAACCGGGCCACACAACACTATGCGGTCATGGACTATCCACCATGCCACCGAAAAATGGAACGTGCGGGCATTGTCGGCACCGTTCCTTTCTGAAGCAGATGCTTCAGTCACCCACACATTGCTAAGGATTGAAGATGACCCGTGCCATTCGCTTTCACCAGATCGGCGGCCCCGAAGTTCTGAAACTGGAAACCGTCGATGTCGGTCAGCCCGGCCCCGGACAGGCCCGCGTGCGCCACAGCCACATTGCCGTCAATTTCATCGACGTTTATTTCCGCACAGGCCAATACCCCGTAGCGGGCTTCCCGAGCGGCTTAGGTTCAGACGCCGTGGGCGTGGTCGAAGCGGTTGGCGAAGGTGTGAGCGACATCCGCGTTGGCGACCGTGTGGGTTATCTGCTCGGACCACTGGGCGCCTATGCCGATGTCCGAGTGATGCCTGCAGATGTGTTGATTCCCTTGCCTGATGCTGTTTCAGACAGCACCGCCTCCACTCTGATCATGAAAGGCATGACCGCGCAGTACCTGTTTCGACAAGTCTATCCATTGCATGGCGGCGAAACGATTCTTTACCATGCAGCCGCTGGTGGTGTGGGCCTGATCGCTTGCCAGTGGGCGCGCGCGATCGGTGTCAATATGATCGGCGTGGTCAGCAGCGACGAGAAAGCTGCCATCGCCAAGGCGCAGGGTTGCAACCACACCATCGTCAGCACACGCGAAGAAATTGTCCAGCGCGTGATGGATATCACCCACGGTCAGGGCGTCCCTGTGGTGTTTGACTCGGTGGGTAAGGACACGCTGCAAGCGTCCCTGGCTTGCCTGCAGCCACTGGGCACACTGGTGAGCAACGGCACCACCTCCGGCCCAGTCAACATTGACACCCGCATGCTGGCCGCTAAATCCCTGTGGGTCACCCGACCTGCCATGGTCCATTACGCCAAGCCTCGCTCGCACATGCTGGCCATGGCGCAGGAGCTTTTCGACAAAGTCCAGGCAGGTCAGATCGTCAGCGAGCCCAGCCATGTGTTTGCGCTGGCTGATGCAGATCAAGCGCACCGCTTGCTCGAGTCGCGCCGCTCAACGGGGTCGATCGTGCTCGTGCCCTGACAGGCCGATACATTGGTACCCAATTTGACATCAAATACCAAGCACGTGTCATCAAGTGATAAACATCTCTTCACCCTGAAAACCTACATTCATCTGCACCTTGGCCGCATGGCCAGAACCAGAACCACCCATCTCAGCTGATTGGAGCTTTTATGAATTTTCTCGACGGACATCTCTTCCCCGAAAACCAGGACAAACTCATCATCACTGCGGCCCCTTATGGCCCTGAGTGGATTCCCGAGGACTATCCGGAAGACATTCCAGTGAGCATGCAAGCGCAGATTCAGAAAGCCGTGGACTGCTACAACGCGGGCGCCACCGTACTGCACCTGCACGTACGTGAAGATGACGGCAAAGGCTCTAAGCGCTTGTCCAAATTCAACGAACTGATCGCTGGCGTGCGCAAGGCTGTGCCCGACATGGTCATCCAGGTCGGCGGCTCCATCTCGTTCGC
Organism: Comamonadaceae bacterium; assembly: GCA_947372495.1. Lineage (GTDB taxonomy): Bacteria > Pseudomonadota > Gammaproteobacteria > Burkholderiales > Burkholderiaceae_C > Limnohabitans_A. The sequence goes on from CANBTZ010000008.1 coordinate 9,126, forward strand.
GCCGGAATCCGATGGCGCCGTGGCCAAGTGGCTGTCCGATGACACACGCCACATGCTGGCCGAACTGGATCCCAAGCCAGACCAAGTCACGGTGACGATCAACACCACACAGATGAACGTGATCGAACACATGGAAGAGGCCGACATCGTCGGCACCTCGATGGCGACACCCGAAGGGCGCCGTGCTTACAGCGAAATGGTGGTGCCCTCTAACCCGGCCTGGTACGAAGAGCACATCCGCCGCCTGAGCGCCGCCGGTATCCAGAGCGCCTTCCAGTTCTACAACCTGAACAGCTACGAGACCGTGGAGCGCCTCATCCGCCGAGGCGTCTACAAAGGCCCTCTGGTGTGCAACTGGGTCGCCATCAGCGGCGGCATGGACGCGCCCAACGTCTACAACCTGACCAATTTCGTTCGTGCCCTGCCAGATGGCGTCAAGCTAACGGTGGAAAGCAGCATGCGAAATGTGCTGCCGATCAACATGATGGGCATCGCCATGGGCTTGCATGTGCGCTGCGGCATCGAGGACAACCTCTGGAACCAAAAGCGCAGCGCGCGCATGAGCACGGTCGAACAGATCGAACAGCTGGTGCGCATTTCGCGTGAATTTGGCCGTGACATTGCCACTGGCAAGGAAGCACGCGAATTGCTGCAAATTGGCGTGTTCTACGACTCAGTGGAAGAAACGTTGGCCGCCAACGGTTTTTCGCCCAACCGCAACGGCGGCAACCAGGGCTTTCTGCGCAAAGCCGCCTGATGCCGCTGAACAAACCGGGGACCGTGCAGGTCGATGCTTACTTCGATTTGATCTGCCCCTGGTGCTGGATCGGCAAGGCACACCTGTCGACAGCGCGCCGCCTGCTGGCCGAGCGCATGCCCGAAATCCAGATGTGCATCCGCTGGCATTCGGTACAACTGATCCCACAGGTGCCACCCCAAGGCTGGCCCTATCAGGCGTTTTACGAGCATCGCCTGGGTGGTCCGGAGGCCGTGCGCGCACGCAGGGCACAAGTGCAGACAGCGGCCAGTCAGGCTGGATTGACGATTCACCACGAACGCATCGCCATGTTCCCCAACACCTGGCGGGCACACCGGCTGCTGGCGCTTGCCGGGAAGTTGAGAGCCAGCGCAAGCGAGGCCTTGCTGGACGCGCTGTTTGAAAGCTACTTTGTGCAGGGCCTGAACCTGGGTGACGATCAAGTACTGGCGTCACTGGCGCAGGCACAGTGCATCGACATCTCGCAGACTGAAGACCTGACCGCGCCAGCAATCTGGCACTTACCTGAAGGTGCCTCTGGTGTCCCCATGTTTGTTTTCAATCAGCAGCAGGCCATTTCTGGCGCGCAACCTCCTGAAGTCCTGCTGTCAGCCATGTTGGACAGCCTGCGCTCCAACGTGTGAGCCCACTCATATGCGCATCTGGGAAGGTGTGCACTGAAACTGCGCCGTGAACCAACGGTTGAATGAGCTGGTGTTCGAATAACCCAGCAATTCAGCCACACGGGCAAATGCGTGGGAAGTGTGCCTGATGTAGCGCTGAGCCAATTCACAGCGAACGTCGTTCAGCACATCCGAAAAGCTCACTTGACTCTCATCGAGACGGCGCTGCAGAGTGCGCACATTCATGCCCAGGCCTGTGGCCACTTGCTCCACATTGGCCCGTCCCATGGGCAACAGCAAATAGACAGAACGCCGCACATCCAGCACAAAAGAACTCTGCCCAGGCTTGGGAATGGCTTCAAGGAATGACTGTGCGTAATGGGCCATGGCCGGGTCTGCCTGCACATTGGCTTTATCCAGATCGGCACTCAAACACATCAGCCCGTTGAAATCGCTGTCAAAGTGCAACGGGCATCGAAAAATCCGTTTGAGAATCTGCAGATCCTGAGGTGCATCGTGCGTGAAATGAACAGCATAAGGCCGCCAGTTGGGCCCCAGAATGGCTCGAAAAATGAGGATCAAGACACCCACTGCCATGTCGGTCGACTGGCGGGCACCGCCTGCATGATCGGTCATGATCTCTTCACGGATCAGGGTGTACTTGCCTGCATCCTCAACGTACATGCCCAGCGATTCATTGAGCAAATGCCGATATTGCGCAATGGTGCTGAGAGCGCTGCGCATGGTGTGCTGCTGCATGAGCAGCAAGCTGACAGGCCCGAAGTCGGACAAGACACGGGCTTCGGCCATCATCAAGCCCACCGTGTCACATCCACACTCTTGCGCGGTCAGCTCCAGCAAAGCCACGGCGCTGTTCACCGGGATCAGCTGCGTGGGCACGATCAACATTTGCCGAGTCAGCCCGACTTTTCTGAGCAAGGGCTGCGGATTCACACCCAGCTGCTTGGCTACCTCTTCGTAGTGGCTCAATGCAGCAGCACGCACCTGCATCACTTGACGTTGGATTTTTAACTTCTGCATACAGCCTCTGTAAGCTCTTTTGATCATGACAACCGGTTCGATCAGCACATCTCGATGTGGCGTGAAATGCTAACCCGAAGGCATGAAAAGGCAAATCGGTTTAACCCTGTAAACCTACATTCTCATATTCAACTTCGGCTCCAAACAACTTTCACTTTTGCAATTTTTTCATGCCACACACACCGACAACGCTCATCATCCCAGGTCTGCGAGACCATGTAGACGCGCACTGGCAGACACATTTAGCGAAACGTTTGCCCAAGGTCGCCACCGTGCCCCCGATGGGAAGGGAAAACTTGGAATGCACGCAACGCATTGTGGCCATCGAACACGCCATCGCCGCCATCGAAGGACCAGTGCGCATCGTGGCACACAGCGGAGGATGCATCATGGTGGCCCATTGGGTGCGCACCACTGCCCATGCGCACCGTGTATGCGGTGCACTGCTGGCCACCCCACCCGACTTTGAACAACCCATGCCCGAGGGTTATCCCACACTGGACGCGCTGAAAGCAGGTGGTTGGCTGCCCGTACCACGACAGCGGCTGCCTTTTCGCAGCTTGATCGCCACCAGCGACAACGACCCTTTGGCGTCACGCGAGAGCGTGTTGACCCTGGCACGTGACTGGGGCAGTGAAACCGTGGACCTGGGCTCAGTCGGACACCTCAATCCGGCATCGGGTTATGGCGAATGGCCGATGGCACAAATACTCTTGTCAAGGTTTGGTGCTTGACCCCGTGCACAAGATTCAAGCCTCACGCCCGCTCTCCCAATCGTCACCAATTGATAAATCGTTGTCGTCATTTGATAAATCCAATGCCGGCATGTTGACAAAAATCAAAGATTCAAATTTTCAATGGAGACAACACATGGCACACAACAGAAAAATTTGGGCACTGACAGCTTTGTCTGCAGCTTGCCTACAAGCTCAAGCCTATGACTTTCAGACCGAAGATGGTCTGCAAGGAAAAATCAATGGAGTCGTGACATTTGGCACTCAAATTCGTGCCAACGACCCCAGCCCAAGCGCTTACTCAGCGGTTGTTAGTCCCAGCGTCCCGGGCGTTGCCCCAGGAAAGCTGGCTGGACAGAATGGCGGCCCCGACTTGAATTTCTACAAAGGCGACCAAATTTCCACGGTGCTCAAAGGAATCATGGACATTGACCTCAAGAAAAACAACGTCGGTCTTTTTGTCCGCACCAGCGCATGGAAAGACTTTGCGCTTGGTGAAAACAATGTGGCTTATGGCAACTTTCCTAATGCCTTCACGCCCAACACCCCCTTGAGTGACAAAGGCTTTGACAGCAGTTCCAAATTCAGTAATGCCGAACTGCGCGACTACTTCATCTATGGCTCCAGCAATCTGGACGGAGGAAAAACTCTGGATGGCCGTTTGGGTCGTCAGGTACTCAACTGGGGCGGTTCGCAACTGATTGGCGGCGGCATTGGCTCCGTGATCAACCCCACCGATTTCTCGTCCATGTTCCGCCCAGGCGCACAACCTTTTGAGGGGAAGTTGCCATTGGGCATGCTCAGCGCCAAGTTGGCAGCGGGCACCGCATGGAGTCTGGAAGGCTTCATAGCTTACGAGCATCGCGGCAACGTTTATCCTGCATGCGGAACCTATTTCGATGTTGCCTCCTTTATTGCTGGTGGCTGCAACATGATCTCTTTTGCCGGCAACTCTGAAAAGGGTCATCTGGCCAACAACAACTACATCCACAGAACGCCAGACGTCAGCCCCAGCAGCTCCAAGCATTTCGGTCTATCGTATGGCTTTAAGTCTGAGGCTCTGGATGCCGACTTCAAGCTGTACGCACTCAACACCACCAGCGTGGCCCCCAGCTATCGCATGACGGTGAACTCAACGACAGTATCAACCGCCGACACCAACTATGGTCTGATTTATCCTGAAAACGTGCGTGTACTTGGCGCATCCTTCAGCAAGAAGATCGACGCGGTAACGACAACGTACGGTGAACTGGCTTATCGTCCCAACCAAGCCATTTCGTTCAACGCTTCTGATCTGCTCGGTGCTTTCTATGGCCGCAGCCCTGCGTCTTTGCTGGCCTTGCGCAAAGGCATCACCAGCATCCCGGTGGGGGGCACTTTCGATTCATACGACCGCTTCGGCGTTGTGACCGGCAGCCTGGGTGCCAGCAAGTTTTTCCCCAAGGTCATGAATGCAGAACGCCTGGTGCTGATGGGCGAGGTTGGTTTCAGCCACATCAACAGCCTGCCCAGCCAGGACATGCTGCGCTTTGGACGCGGCACCGCCTACGGCGCAGCAGCCTATATCAACGGCAGCGGTGCCTTGACAGCTTGCACCGACACCGTGAGCGGCAAACAGTGCACAAACGATGGCTACACCAGCAGCAATGCCTGGGGTCTGCGTTTGATGGCATCCGCCACTTACCCGGATGCCATGGCCGGTGCAACACTGACACCTTCGATCTATTTCGCGAAAGACATCAAAGGGTATTCCTATGATGGTACCTTCTCAGAAGGGCGCACCGTGATCCGTCCGGGCGTGCGTGCAGAATGGGCCAAGAAATACTACGCCGATGTGCAATACAACCGCTTCAGCGGCGGCAACTACAACTTGCTGGTGGATCGGGATTACTTGAGCATCGTGGCCGGCATGCGGTTCTGATAAAACCCTCTCTTCAAGGCTTATTGAGGCTCCAATTGGAGCCTCTTTTTTTGTCCTGACGACGGCTACAGAAGCTTACCGGACAGGGCGTTCAAAGCACAGGCGAAAAAAACGCTTGCTGGAACCGACCTCAAGAACGAAGCAGATCCGCAGCAAGCGTCAGACGGATGGTTTGTCTGTGATGTTTCAATCCATGGCAATGCCCGCTTCCGTTGCAATGTTCTGCCAAGTTTTAAGGTCCTTGGCCAATATGGCCTTGAACTCATCCACGGTCTTAATGGGTGGAGGGTCGATGTTCATAGTTTCCATGCGCTTGACCATCTCCGGTGTTTTTAGCACCTTGTTGATTTCGGCATTCATGCGCTCGACGATGGCTTTGGGCGTTTGCGTTGGCGCAAACACGCCAAACCAGCCCACTGCATCAAAAGGATAACCCTGCTCCCCCATGGTGCCGATATGGGTCGTGCGTGGTGCACGCACATTGCCACTGATCGCGATACCTTTGATCTGCTTGTTCTCGATCATGGCCACTGGTGTGCCCGGATCGGTCCATCCAATGTTCAAAATACCGGCCGTCAAATCATTGACGATTTGCGGCGTGGACTTGTAAGGCACATGAGACATCTTCAGCCCGGCCTGCTTCTGTAGCCATTCCATCATCAAATGCCCTGACGAGCCTGCGCCCCAAGTTCCATAGGTGTACGCATCAGGCTTGGCCTTGACCAGTGCAACCAGTTCTTTGAGGTTGTTGGCGGGGAAATCCTTGCTGACAGACAGGATCACGCCGCCCGCTGCTGTGATGGCCACCGGCGTCAGTTCTTTGTTGGGCTCGTACGGCATTTTTCGCAGTACAGCAGGCGCTACCGCCATGAACGAACCATTGCTGTACAGCCAGGTGTAGCCGTCAGGCTTGCTGCGCGCCACAGTGGTACCCGCCACCACGCCGCTGGCGCCCGGCTTGTTATCGACCACCACGGGCTGCTTCAGTGCGATGCTGAGTTTGTGCGCTGTCTCCCGAGCAATCACATCCACACCCGAACCCGCGGCTGAGGCCACCACCAAGGTGATGGGACGATTAGGCCAGGCTTCAGCCCCTTGTCCCCAGGCCAGCCAGGGCCAGACGAGCAATGCGCCGCACAAGCCTAAGCGGTTTCGCTTTTTAAAAGGTATTTGATTCATGTTGTCTCCATGTTCTGAAAATCGGTTTGTAGGTTGACTTGTCAGGGTCATTGCGTCTTGCGCAAGAAGCCTTGTGTGCCACCGTTGCGGTTTGGCGCAAAGCCATTGGCAGCCAAGGCTTCATCGGCCGTGTCGTAGAAAATACCGATTCGACAGATCTCGCGCGCTTCTTTCGCGGTCGCTATCGGGCGTCCGAACTCACGCGAAATGCGCACGAGCTGCTCGATTTGCGCCACAGTGCTCATCTTGGCGCTGCGTTGCTGGTTCCAGATCACATCTTCGGTGCCACAGCGCACATGCAGCCCCATGGCAATGCCCATCATGTTCACTGGAAGGACGTTGCGCACATTGCTCTCGACCGTCACCACAGCACCATCAGGAATACCGCGCATGAAGTTGCCCAAGCTGTAGACGTTCGGCGAGTCCATGCCGCCGCCAATGGCCACCCAGTTCATCACCAGGGGGCCCTTATAAAAACCGCGCCGGATCAAACGTTCAACTGACTCAAAGCTGTTGGTGTTGTAGCACTGGAAAGCGCTCTGAATGCCTGCAACCGTGAGGCGGCGAACATGCTCCTCTACCCAGAGCGGATTGGCCGGAACAATCATGTCCTTGTAGGTGTTGAACAACGCCATGTTCGCACGCGATGTGCCTACGGCATCGGCATCTTCCATGTGGTCTGTCACGTTCATCTGAGAGGTGTTGACCGTTACCGTGACTTGGTCGGGTGTGGGCTCAAGATCGGCCAGCATGTGGCGCGTGTCGTCAGACAGCCACTTGGCTGCAGCGCCATCGTCTTCGGGTGCAAACGAGATGGAGCCGCCAACCTGAATGATCATCTCCGGGACTGCCTTGCGCACTCCAGCGATCAACTCGTTGAACTTGGACAAGCGCTTGGAGCCCTTGCCATCGAGTTCACGCACATGTAAATGCAGTACCGTGGCCCCTGCGTTGTAACAGTCAACGGCTTTTTGAATTTGCGCCTCCATGGTCACCGGGATGTCTTCCGGGAAATCAGAAGGTTGCCATCCTGGGGCGTAGGGTGCAGCCGTGATGATCAGGGGCTGCTGGTTTTCGGGAAAAAGATGTCCGTCCAGAAAATTCATGTCGCGTCTCCAATCGGTTGTATGTGCAGGATCAGTACGGACGATCACCGATGATGGCGGCGCGCTCCATCTTGCGCGGCGCGGGCCAGTAGTCCATGACCGCGTAATGTTGCGTGGAACGGTTGTCCCAGATGGCCACGCTGTTGGGTGTCCAACGGAAGCGCACCTGGTATTCGGGAATGCTGGCTTGGCTTAAAAGCAGGTTAAGCAAATGGCTGGCACCCGGTGTTTTGTCGAGCCCAAAGCGCACGTTTTCAGGGGTGTGAAAATCGACGAAGTTGGTGGTGAAGCTGCAAACATTGAGCACCTTTTCACCGGTTTCTGGGTGAATACGAACCACCGGGTGTTCTGCTGGCGGATTGTCGGCTGCGAGCTTGCGCCGTGCCTCGGGACTCATCACGGCACCGAAAGAGTGCTCAATGCTGCTGCGTGCATGCAAGCCGTCAATCTTTTTCTTCACATCCTCATGCAGGTTCTTGTAGGCATCCACCATGTTGACCCAGATCGTGTCACCTCCAATAGGGGGGCATTCGATGCAACGCAGCACACACCCCATAGCCGGGGTCTGCCGCCACAAGCCATCGCTGTGGTAATTGTTTTCGTAGTTTTCACGCTTGTCATTGCGGTAAATCTGGACCAGGCCAGGATGCTCGGGGTCGCTGCCAGCAACAGGATGGTCCTCCAGTTCGCCAAATCGACGGGCGAAAGCCACATGCTCTGCACGTGTGATGTCCTGGTCGCGCAAAAAAATCACGCGGTGCTTGAGCAACGCTGCTTTGACTTCGGCAAAAAGATCGGCATCACGGGCCGCATCACCGAGATGGACCCCTGAGATTTCGGCGCCAATGGCTGGTGTCAATTGTTCAATACGCATTCGTACTCCGCTTGTGAGACTGAAGGATGGGCACGCAAACCTGCATGACCGGAAAAGTGGTTCACAGATTGTTCTGAGCGTGAAGACACAGTGCTTGACCTCCCGCGCCAGCTCTTGGCCATTCGCGACACCCTGTCAACATGCAGCAGATAACTTAGGGGCACTCCCCATTGCGTCAGATCAATATTTCTCGTCAAATACTTTCATTATCGGCACTAACCTTCCGACATGAACATCCTTGTGCGCAGTGCGACCCTTTCCAGATACTCCGACGTTGCACGCGGTCTGGGTATCGATCCGGAGCAGATGGTCAGCCACGTCGGCCTGGATCGTCAGTACCTTATGACGCCCGATTTGCGCTTGCCCGAATCGTCCTGGACGGAAGTGCTGGAGTGTTCGGCAAAAGCGTCTGACTGTTCCACCCTCGGTTTGCTGGTCGGAGAATCCTGGCGCCTGTCCGACTTCGGCATCATCAGTCTGCTGCTGCAGCACCAGCCTTCCTTGCGACAGACCCTGTCGGAATTCAAGCGCTACCGCCACCTGCTCAGTGACTCGGTGATGATCGACATCACCGAATATCCCAATGTCTGCGTGCTGCAACTCGTGCTAATCAGTGGCCGCACCTATCCAGGGCGTCAGCGCATGGAGCTGGCCATCGGTGCCTTGCTGTCCTTGTGCCGATTCCAGCTCGGTGCACAGTGGATGCCGCGTCGGGTGCATTTCGGCCACGCAGCACCATCTGGTGGTGTGCAGGCCCACCACCGCGTCTTCGGTCCGTCGCTGGAGTTCGGTTCCGAATTCGATGGCATCGTCTTGGGCAAGGAAGATCTGGACCGGGTCAATCCGGCCTGTGATGCCAATATGGCACGCTATGCACAGCACTACATCGACATGCAGCCCAAGCAACATGAGCAGAACATCGCACACGACGTTCGGCGCGCCATCCATGTGCTCTTGCCGCGCGGGCGCAGCCATATCGATCAAGTCAGTCAGAGTTTGGGCTTGAGCACACGCACGCTGCAGCGTCAACTGGAGCAAAGCAGCGAAAGCTTTCAAGCATTGGTCAATGAAGTTCGGCGTGAACAGGCTGTTCGCTACTTGGATGGAAAAATCCACTCCATCACGCAAATCACCCAACTGCTCGGTTTTGCCGAGACCAGCGCATTCTCGCGCTGGTTCAGCCAGCAATTCAGCGTTGCACCCTCTCGCTGGAAAAGCAGCTAAAGAGCTGCTCGGGCCCACGCGGGACCCCAAACCATTTCATCAAGGCAAGGGCAGATCCGTCAGCGTCAGCACGCCTTTCGCCTGCAATGCCCGCAGCTGCGCCTCGCTCAGTCGCAGCATTTGCTGCAAAACCTCTCGCGTGGCCTCGCCCAGCAAAGGCGGCGCACAGCGAATGGGCAAGCGTTCACCATCGAGTCTGTAAGGCGGCGCAAACACATGGGTTTGGCCCGCAATAGGATGTGGTGTTTCCTGAACCAGCCCGCCTTGTTGTGTTCGTTCGCTGATCAATGCTTCATGCAAGCCGGCCACTTTGCCGCAGGGAATGCCCTGCGCATGGAGCCGCTCCAACAATGACTCGCGCGCCATACCGCCGATCAACTGCACCATGATGGGCAGCAGGATGTCGCGATTTCTTGCACGCTCCACATTGGTCGAAAAACGCTTATCCAAGGCAATGTCAGGCCGTTCAAGCACCTCACGACAGAACTTGTCGAACTGGCTGTTGTTGCCCACGGCGATGATCAGCGGACCATCGGCCGCTTCGAACATGCCATAGGGCACGATGGAAGGATGGCCATTGCCATAACGCTGAGGATCGTGCCCCATCCGCAGTGCATCCAGTCCGTAATAGCCCGTCACCATGAGACCGCAGTCGTAGAGCGACATTTCAATGTGTCGACCTCGCCCCGTGCGCTCGCGACTGAAGAGAGCAGCCAACACGGCCTGCGCTGCATACATGCCAGTCATCATGTCCACCACGGCCACACCAAACTTGAGCGGGTCTTGCCCAGCCTCACCGTTGATGGCCATGAGGCCCGCTTCCCCCTGAATGACCAGGTCATAACCCGGACGACTGGCTTCAGGCCCCCCGCTGTTGTAGCCTGCCACCGAACAATAGATCAGGTCAGGCTTGAGGGCCTTGAGCTTGGCGTAGCCCAGACCCAGCTTGTCGGCACCTCCGGTTTTGAAGTTCTGGACCACCACATCGAACTGCGGGACCAAGTCGTGGATCAACTGCCGACCTTCAGGCGTCTGCAGGTCCACGGTGATAGACCGCTTGTTGCGGTTCATGCTGTTGTAATAAGTGGTCTCGGTATGCCCGATGCGCATGCCCCAGTCACGGGTATCGTCACCCCGTCCGGGATGCTCCACCTTGATGACTTCGGCACCAAAATCGGCCAACACCTGGCCGCACAGCGGCCCGGCAAAAACGCGCGAAAGGTCCAGGACGCGCACACCCTCGAGTGGCAGATCCATGCGCTCAGTTCACCTTGCTCAGGAAACCTTGGTTGCCGCCATTGCGGTTGGGCGAAAAACCGTTTTCACGCAGTGTCTCATCGGCGGTTTCATAGAAGATCCCCAGTTTGAGGATGTCACGCGCCTGTTGCGCAGTGGCAATGGGACGACCAAATTCACCCGCAATGCGCACCAGTTGCTTGATCTGCTCGACAGAACTCATCTTGCCTGTACGCGTCTGGTTCCAGAGCACATCTTCTATGCCGCAACGCACATGCAATCCCAGCGCCATGCCAATCATGTTGATGGGCAAGACATTGAGCACTGAGCTCTCCACTGTGACCACCGCACCATCTGGTACCGCACGCAGCATGTTGGCCAGGTTAAAAATGTTGGCTTGATCCATGCCACCGCTGATGGCCACCCAATTCATGATCAAAGGACCTTTGTAAACGCCACGGCGAATCATGCGCTCGATCGTTTCAAAGCTGTTGATGTTGTAGACCTGAAACTCGCTCTGAATCCCTGCTGCAGACAGGCGACGGATATGCTCCTCTACAAAGCTAGGATTGGACGGAACAATCATGTCTTTGTAGGTCTTGTGCAGGTGAGGGAACCCGCGAGATACGCCACGGAAGTCATCATCGCCCGCATGCTCCGTCACGTTCATTTGCGTGGTGTTCACAGTGACAGTTACTTGATCTGGTTTGGGATCGAGCTCAGCCAACATGTGGCGCGTGTCATCCGACAGCCATTTAGCCTCACCATCCGCCCCCTCGGGGGCGAAACTGATGGAGCCGCCCACCTGAATGATCATGTCGGGCACGGCCTTGCGCACACCGGCAATCAATTCATTGAACTTGGACAGACGTTTGCTGCCTTTGCCATCGTCTTCACGCACGTGCAGGTGCAGCACCGTGGCACCGGCTTCGTAGCAGTCCACCGCCTTCTGGATCTGCTCAGCCATGGTGATCGGAATGTCTTCCGGAAAGTCCGAAGGAATCCAGCCCGGCGCATAAGGTGCAGCGGTGATGATCAGGGGTTGCTGGTTTTCCGGATAAAGATGGCCGTCAAGAAAGTTCATGGTGGTGTATCTCCAAAATCAAAGATGAGGGGCTCGGGGGATATTCCATTGGCCGGCCCTTGCATCAAAGTGTCGGAGTTGCCATCCACATGGACTTGCTCATTTGCGCCATTTACTTGCCATTTCGGGACAAGTTGTGGCCAGCAGGCCTGTCAAGCACCCCTTATCGCCATCAGTCCGGCACCACCGCCGTCACCTCAATCTCAACTTGGGCAAGGTCTTTCACCAGATCTGCCACCTGCACCAGCGTCATAGCGGGTAATTTTTGTCGATGACTTCTTGGTCGAACTTGTCGTAAAAATCATTAAAAAGCGTCCGTGTGGATTTTTCCCCTCTCTCATCCAATAGCTTCGGAGAGTAGAGCGCCAAAACAGGAATTGAAACGTCAAAAATGCGGATTTTCCGGGACTCAAAAGCCGCACAAAAAACCGCGAAACCACACCACAATGCTGGGCCTCACCGGGGTGTTCGGTTTTCCATGGAGGGCATCCATGGAAATGCTTTCAGCGGATTTGGACAGAGCGCGGGTAGGTCGGTGGGCGCCGCCGCTGGGAGGCTTGCTCGTAGGCATAGGCCATGGCAATCAAAGCAGGCTCACTCCAGGCCTTGCCGACCAAGGACAGGCCGCATGGCAAGCCGTGCACAAAGCCTGCTGGCACGGTGATGTGGGGGTAGCCTGCCACCGCAGCAGGGGATGTGAAGCTGTTGCCAGACGCGTCTCCGCGGATGAAGTCGGTCAGCCAGGCCAGCTCGCCCGTGGGCGCGAGCAAGGCGTCCAGTTGGTGCTCGTTCATCAATTGGTCGAGGCCTTGCTCGCGAGAAAATGTGCGGTTGTTGGCCAACGCTTGCAGGTACTCCGGGCTGTTCAAGTCGCCTTTAGACTGTGCCATTTCCAAGAGCTCCTGTGCAAAGTAAGGCATTTCTTTGGCACGGTTTTTCTCATTGAAAGCGATGACATCGGCCAGCGTTTGGATGGGTGCATCTGGGGCATAAGCGGCCAGGTACTTGGGCAAACTGTCCTTCAACTCGAACAGCAGCACGGTCAGCTCTGACTCGGCATATTTCGCCGCGTTGGGGATCTCCGCCACGTCGACCAGCACAGCGCCTTGGGCCTTGAACACCTCCAATTCGGCTTGCACCACGCGGGCCACCCCATCGCTTTGCATCGCAAACTGGCTGCGCACCACGCCAATGCGTTTGCCGCGCAGGCCTTTGGGGTCCAAATAGCGGGTGTAGTCATGGCGGTGCTGGCTGGCGGCTTGTGTGGCCGGGTCATCTGCATCTGGCCCGGCCATCACGGTGAGCAAAGCGGCCGCATCGGCCACCGTGCGCGTCATAGGGCCGGCGGTGTCTTGCGATGGGGCGATTGGGATGATCCCTGCACGGCTGACCAAGCCCAGCGTGGGTTTGAGGCCCACCAGACTGGCCAGGGCAGAAGGCGAGGTGATCGAGCCATCGGTTTCGGTGCCCACGGCCACCGTGGCCAGACTGGCCGCCATGCTGGCGGCAGAACCCGAACTCGAGCCGCTGGTGTTGCGGTCCAGGGCATAGGGGTTCTTGGTCAGCCCCCCGCGTGCGCTCCAGCCACTGGTGGAGCGGGTGGATCGGATGTTGGCCCACTCCGACAAATTGGTTTTGCCCAGGATCACCGCGCCTGCTTCGCGCAGCTTTTGAACAATAAAAGCGTCTTTGACCGCCCGTTGCCCCAACAAGGCCAATGAGCCTGCGGTGGTTTGCATGCGGTCGGCGGTGGCGATGTTGTCTTTGATCAAAACCGGTATGCCGTGCATGGGCCCGCGCGGTCCTTTGGACTGGCGCTCCTTGTCCAGCTTGGCCGCCACCGCTTTTGCTTGGGGGTTCAACTCAATGACGGCGTTGATTTTGGCGCCTGATCGGTCGATGGCTTGGATGCGGGACAGGTACGCGTTGACCAGCGCCAACGATGTCAGTGTCCCCTGAGCCATGGCGGCTTGAAGCTCGGCCACGGACGCCTCCACCACATCCAGCGAGCCCGGCGCGGCGGCGGTGTCTGCGGCCACTGTGCCAGCGCTGGCAGTCAGCAAGCCTTGGCCAATGCCCAGTTGCAGCAGGTTTCGTCGGTTCATCGCATCAGCTCCGTTCAAGTCTGGTTCGCCATGGTTGACCGCTTCGCTAATGGCGAGCGCGCAGGGGTGTGCTCAGCCTCAATCGGCCACGATCTTGCGCTCGCGGATCACGCGGCCCCACATGGCAGTTTCGCTGGCCATGTAGCGAGCCAGCTCGTCGCGCGTGCCGGGCATGGGGGTGAGGCCATGCTTGTTGAGCTGCTCGACGACGTCTGGCGTGGTCAGCACCTTGACGAGTTCGGTGTTCCAACGGTCCAGCACGGGTTTGGGCACTTTGGACGAGGTCACGAAGGCGTACCAGTTGGTGGCGTTGAAGCCCGCAAAGCCCGACTCGGCCACGGTGGGCACCTTGGGCAGGGCGGCCAGGCGCTGCGTGCCCGTGCTGGCCAGCGGGATCAGCTTGCCCGCCTCGATGTGCGGTGCGGCGGTGGCCATGGTGGCAAACCAGCCGGTCACGCGTCCGGCCAGCACGTCCTGCAGGGCCGCTGCGCCACCTTTGTAGGGCACATGCAAGGTGTCCAGGTTGGCCATGTCGTTGAGCAGTTCGCCTGCCAGGTGCGAGGCCGAGCCTGGCCCGGTGGAGGCAAAGGTCAGCTTGCCAGGATTCTTGCGGGCGGTGGCGACGAAGTCGGCAAAGGTCTTGATGCCCGCGCCTGGGTAGACCACCAGCACGTTGGGGAAGTTCACCGCCATGGTCAGGGGCGCCAGGTCTTTGACCGGGTCGTAGGGCAGCTTCATCATGTGCGGCGCGATCGACAGCGGCCCCACAGAGCCCAGCAAAATCACGCTGCCATCGGCCGGACCCGTCGCCGTGAACTGGTGCGCGATGTTGCCACCTGCCCCGGCTTTGTTGTCGACCGTGACCGACACGCCCAGGTTTTCACCCAAGCGCTTGGCGATGATGCGCGCGCCCGTGTCGGCCGCGCCGCCCGCCACAAAGCCCACCACCATGGTGATGTTTTTCTTGGGCGGAAATTCTTGCGCCAAGGCCTTGGGCGCTTGCAGCGCCAAAGCGCCAGCCAGCAGACTGGCGCTGCCGAGCACGATGGCACGGCGCAGCGTCATGGGGTGGGACACAGATGAGGTGAGGTGGTGTTTCATGGGATGGCTTGGATGAACGGTGTTGCCACCTTAGCAGCGATGCAAAAACATGGCAGTCGCCAGGGTGGTGAATGGCTCAGGGATGGGGGTGTTCACATCAGCGCATAAGTCGTGCTCGCCCGGAACACGCTCTTGCCATCGTCGGCGCCGCGCAGGTCGATCTCGCCAAAGGCCATGCTCTTGCCCGCCCGCAGCACGCGGGCGGTGATGAGGGCGTCCTGACCCGACAGGGGCTTGAGGAAGGTGCTCGACAGTTGCACCGTGCTGCAAGGCTTGAAGCTGCCGAAGTGGCTGATCAGCGCCAGCACCATGGCGGTGTCTGCGGCGGCCATCATGGCCTGCCCGCACAGCATGCCGCCCACGCGCGCGAGCTGCTCGCTTTGCGGCAAGCGCAATGTGGCTTCGCCCGGGCCGAAACCCTCCACGCGCAGGTTCAGGGCCTGCACCCAGGGCGCAAACAGCTCGGTCAGGGCTTGCTGCAGTTGCTCGGTGGTGACGTCGGTGGGGTTCATGTGGCTTGGGGGTGTGCGTTGGACAGGTCCATTTTGACGCACAGTGCTGATCGCGCAGTCACGCCTGTGGCTCGGCACGCTATGCAGCCGCTGACGTCTGCGCTAAGGTGTCTGCACAGCAACCACAAGAGCAAGCCACCATGAGCGATTCAGAAGTTCGGGTCACCCGGCAAGGCCCGGTCACCATCGTTTCGATCAACCGACGCGAGGCGCGCAATGCGGTGGACCGCGTGACGGCGCAGCAACTGGCCGACGCCTTTCGCGCCTTCGATGCCGACCCCGGTGCGGCGGTGGCCGTGTTGCATGGCGAGCACGGCACTTTTTGCGCGGGCGCTGACCTCAAGGCGCTCAACGACGATGCGCGCCGCAACCGCCTGGACGCCGAAGGCGATGGGCCCATGGGGCCATCGCGCATGCTGCTGTCCAAGCCGGTGATCGCCGCTGTTGGCGGGCACGCGGTGGCGGGCGGGCTGGAGCTGGCGCTGTGGTGCGACTTGCGCGTGGTCGAGAGTTCCGCCGTGCTCGGCGTGTTTTGCCGCCGCTTTGGCGTGCCCCTGATCGACGGCGGCACGGTGCGTTTGCCTCGGCTCATTGGCCTGTCGCGTGCGCTGGACTTGATCTTGACCGGCCGGGCCGTGGGGGCCGAAGAAGCACTGGCCATGGGCCTGGCCAACCGCGTGGTGGACGACGGCCA
Organism: Comamonadaceae bacterium; assembly: GCA_947372495.1. Classification (GTDB taxonomy): domain Bacteria; phylum Pseudomonadota; class Gammaproteobacteria; order Burkholderiales; family Burkholderiaceae_C; genus Limnohabitans_A. The sequence goes on from CANBTZ010000008.1 coordinate 25,317, forward strand.
ATCGCTGGTCGCCGCCGTGGCGCTGGCCGAGCAATTGGCGGCTTTGCCGCAAACCTGTCTGCGCAACGACCGCCGCTCGGCCTATGGGCAGTTCGGCATGGGGTTGGACGAGGCTTTGGCCAATGAGTTTTCTCTGGGCCAGCAGACCTTGGCCAGCGGTGAAGCCTCGCGCGGGGCGCGGCTGTTCGAATCGGGGGCGGGGCGCAGCGGTCAGCGGCTGGACGGCGCCTGAGAAGGCATGAAAAAAAGCAGGCACCTTGCGGTGCCTGCTTCAAGCGCAGACGCTCAAAGTTTCAGGGACGGTGCGTTTCAATCACCGCCTTGACCGCGTCCGACAGCGCAAAGCCTGCGCCGTAGCGCGCGGCCAGTTCGGCGCTGCGCTGCGTGAAGCGTTCCACGCCTTCGGAATAGATGAACTGCATGGCGCCGCCCGTCCAGGCCGGAAAGCCGATGCCGAAGATCGAGCCAATGTTGGCGTCGTGGGTGGAAGTCAGGACGTTCTCGGCCATGCAGCGGGCGGTCTCGATCGCCTGGCGGTACAGCAGGCGGTCTTTGAGTTCGGCCAGCACGGCTTGCGGGTCGCCCGTCAGCGGTTTTTCAAAGGACTTGAGGCCGGGCCACAGCTGCTTTTTGGCGCCTGCCGGGTAGTCGTAATAGCCGCCACCCGCAGCGCGACCAGCGCGGTGCAATTCCTTGACCATCTTCTCGGTGAACAGCTCGCCGCGTGTGGCGGTGTAGGTCTGGCCGTCGGCGGCGAAGTCGGCGCGTGTCTGGTCAAGCACATGCACCGACAGCGACAGCGAAGTCTCGTCCATCACCGCCAGCGGGCCCACGGGCATGCCTGCGGCCAGGCCCGCTTGCTCGATCACGGAGGCCGGGATGCCTTCGTCCAGCATGGACGCGCCTTCCATCACAAAGGTGCCAAACACGCGGCTGGTGAAGAAACCGCGTGAGTCGTTGACCACGATGGGGGTCTTGCCGATGGCCAGCACATAGTCGTAGGCGCGGGCCACCGACTCGTCGTCGGTGTCCTTGCCGCGGATGATTTCCACCAGCTTCATCTTGTCGACGGGCGAGAAGAAATGGATGCCCACAAATTTGGCCGGGCGCTGGCTGGCCTGGGCCAGCCCGGTGATGGGCAAGGTCGAGGTGTTGGACGCGAAGGTGCCGCCAGCGGCCATCACGGCCTCGGCCTCGCAGGTGACCTGTGCCTTGAGGGCGCGGTTTTCAAACACGGCCTCGATGACCAGGTCACACCCAGCCAGCGCCGCCACATCGGCGGTTGGCTCGATCAGGCCCAGCAGCGCAGCTTGCTTGCCCGCGTCCATGCGGCCCTTGGCCACTTGCTTGTCGGTGATCTGTCGGCTGTAGTCGCGTCCGGTCTGGGCTTTGTCCAGTGTGACGTCGCGCAGCACGCTGGCGATGCCGCGCGCGGCGTTGGCGTAGGCGATGCCTGCACCCATCATGCCCGCGCCCAGAATGCCGACCTTGGTGGGCTTCCAGGGCGCGATGCCGGCAGGGCGTGACTTGCCCGCCTTGATGGCGTTCATGTTGAAGAAGAACGCGGTGATCATGTTTTTCGCGTTCTGCCCCACCATCAGTTTGGACAGCTTGCGGCTCTCGATGCGGCAGGCCGTGTCGTAGTCGACCTGTGCGCCTTCGACCATGGCTTCCAGAATGGCTTGCGCGGCCGGGTACAGGCCGTGCGCTTTGTTGAACATCATCGCGGGCATCACGGCCAGGCCTTGCGCGATCTTGGGCGACGACGGTGTGCCGCCGGGCATCTTGTAGTCCTTGCGGTCCCAGGGCTGGCTGATCTGGGGGTTGGCCTCGATGAAGGCCATGCCTATCTGGTGCAATTCGTCGGGCGTTGCAGCCAGGCCATTGACCAAGCCCATCTCAAGCGCCTGGCGCGGGTTGAACAGCTTGCCTTCCATCAGGTAGGGCTGCGCGCCCATCAGGCCGAGCAGGCGCGTCATCTTGGTGATGCCTGTGGCGCCGGGCATCAGGCCCAGCGACACCTCGGGCAGGCCGAGCTGGATCTTGGGGTTGTCGAGCGCAAAGCGGGCGTGGCCGATCAGCGCGACTTCCCAGCCGCCGCCGAGCGCAGCGCCATTGACCAGCGAGACCACGGGCACGCCCAGGGTCTCGATGCGGCGAAAGGCTTTTTTGAGTTTTTCGATGCCCGTGAAGCCTGTGGCCGCATCGGCGGCCTTGAGCTTGAGCACGCCTTTGAGGTCAGCGCCTGCAAAAAACGTGGTCTTGGACGAAGTCAGCAGCACGCCGCGCAGTTGCTCGCGGTCGGCGACCAGGCGCTCGGCCAGCGTGACCATGTCGGCCTGCCACTGCGGCTTCATGGTGTTGACCGGCGAGCCGGGCTCGTCAAAGGTGACGGTGGCGATGCCTTGGTTCAGGGCGTAGCGGATCGTTTCCATGTTCATACCCGTTCAATGATGGTTGCAATGCCCATGCCGCCACCCACGCACAGGGTGACCAGGCCGCGTTTGAGCTGGCGGCGCTCGAGCTCGTCGAGCACGGTGCCGATCAGCATGGCGCCTGTGGCGCCCAGGGGGTGGCCGAGCGCAATCGCCCCGCCGTTGACGTTGACCTTGTCGTGCGACACGCCCATCTCGGCCATGAAGCGCATGGGCACGGCAGCAAAGGCCTCGTTGACTTCAAACAGGTCGATGTCGTCGATGGTCAGACCCGCCTTGGCCAGCGCCTTGCGGGCCGCAGGCATGGGGCCCGTCAGCATGATGGTTGGGTCGGCACCCGACAAGGCCGTGGCCACGATGCGGGCGCGGGGCGTGAGGCCCAGCTCGCGGCCCTTGGCCTCCGAGCCGATCAGCACGGCTGCTGCGCCGTCCACGATGCCCGACGAGTTGCCTGCGGTGTGCACGTGTTGGATGCGCTCGACCTGCGGGTAGCGGGCCAGCGCCACGGCGTCAAAGCCCATGGCACCCAGATCGGTGAAAGAGGCTTTGAGCCCGCCCAGCCCTTCGAGGGTGGAGCCGGGTTTGATGAATTCGTCTTCTTCGAGGATGGGCAGACCCACCTCGTCGGTGACGGCGATGACCGATTTTTTGAAGCGGCCTTCAGCGCGTGCGGCGGTGGCGCGGCGCTGGGACTCAAGCGCGTAGCTGTCCACATCGTGCCGCGAAAAGCCGCCCAGCGTGGCGATCAGGTCAGCGCCAATGCCTTGGGGCGTGAAGCCGGTGTCGCAGTTGGTGGCCGGGTCTTGCGCCCAGGCGCCGCCGTCCGAGCCCATGGGCACGCGTGACATGCATTCCACGCCGCCTGCGATGACCAGGTCCTCCCAGCCGCTGGCGACTTTTTGCGCGCCCAGGTTGACGGCTTCCAGGCCCGAGGCGCAAAAGCGGTTGACCTGCACGCCCGAGACGCGGAAGTCCCAGCCGGCCTTGAGCAGCGCCGTTTTGGGCAGCACCGCGCCCTGGTCGCCAATGGGGGTGACGCAGCCCATCACCACGTCGTCGACCTGAGCCGATTCAAAGCCGTGGCGCTGGCGCAGTTGCTCGAGCAGGCCGCCGAGCAGGTCGACGGGTTTGACTTCGTGCAGGCTGCCGTCTTTTTTGCCTTTGCCACGGGGCGTGCGCACCGCGTCAAAGATGAACGCATGGGTCATGGAAATCTCCTGAATGGGCCGGGTTCTACAGGGGAAACCGGCGATTGACAAAGCCATTATGGGTGGGCACACTGAACAAAGCAAGTGCTTGGTTGACACGTTTTTGGAGGCGTTTTTAGCCCTCAATGACAAGCACATCACGGAGAGCGTATGAGCTACAAAAGTGTGTTCCGCCCCGGCCTGTTTGACGGCCAAGCGGTGATCGTGACCGGCGGCGGCTCGGGCATCGGGCGCTGCACCGCGCACGAGCTGGTCAGCTTGGGCGCGCGGGTCGCCCTGGTCGGGCGCAAGATCGAAAAACTCCAAGCCGTGCAGGCCGAAATCGCGGCAGTGGGCGGCACAGCGTCCATCCATGTGTGCGACATCCGCGAAGAAGAGCAGGTGCAGGCCACCGTGGCCGCGGTGCTGGCCGCGCATGGGCGCATCGACGGCCTGGTCAACAACGCGGGCGGGCAATACCCCTCGCCACTGGAAAAAATCAGCGCCAAGGGTTGGGACGCTGTGGTGCGCAACAACCTCACAGGTGGCTTTTTGATGGCGCGCGAAGCCTACAACCAGTGGATGGCGCAGCACGGCGGCGCCATCGTCAACATCATTGCCGACATCTGGATGGGCATGCCCAGCATGGGCCACTCGGGTGCGGCGCGCGCGGGCATGCTCAACTTCACCGAAACCGCCGCGCTGGAGTGGGGCCCGGTGCGGGTCAACGCCGTGGCGCCGGGCTGGATCGCGTCGAGCGGCATGGACCAGTACCCGCCCGAGATGGCCCCGATGATCCGCAGCATGGCCAAAAAAGTGCCTGTGCAGCGCATGGGCACCGAAAGCGAGGTGTCAGCCGCGATCGTCTTCTTGCTGTCGGAGGCCGCGGCCTTCGTCTCTGGCTCTTGCCTGCGGGTGGATGGCGCCGCCCCCAACGCCAAGCGCATCTGGCCCGAAGTGGGCAAGGGCGGCAAGACGGCGGCCTTCAACGGATTTCATCTGGCCACCACGCCCCGCGTGCTCAAGGACGCGCCATGAGCGCCAACACAGAACACATGCTGGCGATGATCGCGCAGTGGCGCGGCATCGAAGAGCGCACGCGCTCGCGCAGCGCTCAGGCTGGACCGCTGTATGCCAAGCGTGGGCAGCTGCTACCGCGCGAACGGGTGCAGCGCTTGCTGGACCCGGGCACCCCCTTTCTCGAACTCTCCTCGCTGGCGGGCTGGCTGCAGGACACGCCCGACCCCGACAAGTCCACCGCAGGCGGTGGGCAGATCGTGGGCATTGGCCTGGTCTCGGGCACGCGGGTGCTGGTCGTGGCCGACGACGGTGGCATCGACGCGGGCGCGCTGCAACCCATGGGCCTGGAAAAGTTGCAACGCGCACAGCAGATCGCACTCGACAACCGGCTGCCCTTTGTGCACTTGGTTGAATCGGCTGGGGCCAACCTGCTGCAATACAAGGTTGAACAGTTCATCCACGGTGGGCGCAATTTTTACAACCTGACGCAACTGTCGGCGGCGGGCATCCCGGTGATTGCGGTGGTGCACGGGCCGTCCACGGCGGGCGGCGCGTACATGACGGGCCTGTCGGACTACGTGATCATGGTGCGTGGCCGGGGCCGCGCCTTTCTGGCCGGGCCGCCACTCTTGAAAGCGGCCACAGGCGAAGTGGCCGACGACGAAACCCTGGGCGGTGCCGACATGCACGCCAGTGTGTCGGGCCTGGCCGAGTACGTGGCCGAAGACGATGCGCACGGCATCGGCATGGCGCGTGAACTGGTGGCGTCGCTGGGCTGGCAAGCGCAAGGTACGGTCTGGCCCGATGGCCCCGCGCCGCTGCACGATGCCGAAGGCCTGCTGGACCTGTTCTCGCCCGACCTCAAGACCCCGGTGGACATGCGTCAGGTGATTGCCCGCATCGTCGACGCCTCGGCCTTTTTGGAATTCAAAGAGGCGTATGGCAGCGCCACCGTGTGCGGCCATGCA